>CAMDML010000004.1 GCA_945902215.1 Klebsiella pneumoniae
CAAATGCTTGGGGAGGCGGGGACCGATGGTGCGTTGCAGGGACGTGTGAGGGCCATGGATGGCCCGAGTCGAAGTGCACACGGATGTGCGTCTACGGTCCCGGCAATGCACCATCGGTCCCGGCCTCGTGCACCAAAGCTAAAGCGGGCGTCAAGAACAGCAGAAGCATCTACGGTCCCGGCCTCGTGTACTGAACCTAAAGTGGGTGACCAGAACAAAGGAAGCGTCCACCCAGACTGACAAGTTGACAGCTCGGCACAAGCGCAGGCAAGATGCGCGCCCATGACAAATCTCATCTCACATAAACGTTGGTGGCGGCTCGCACAGTCGGGCTGCCAATAACCATTCCCGACAGGTGTCGCGCGCAATAACACGCGTAACATTCACCTGTCGCTGAGTTCAAAAAGGCCGCCCTGGAAACATGGCGGCCTTTTTCATTTGTGCCTATGGCACAACTGCAATTCCAAAGTCCGCCAGTCCAGGGCAACACAAGTGTTCCGGATGGAGGACAACATGAAACCCAGTCAAACCCACACATACCACACGCAGGGCGCAGTACAGGTCTACCGCGCCAGTATTGGCATTGATTACGAAGATGCCACTGCAGAATTGATCTGCGCACTGGATACACGCCCCGGCGTGCTGTTCAGCTCATCGTTTGAATTTCCGGGGCGATATTCCCGCTGGGATATTGGCTTCACCGATCCGCCCTTGCGCATTACAGCGCGCGGCCGGCGCTTCACGCTGGAAGCACTCAATGAGCGCGGTGAGTTGCTGCTCACGTTGTGCCGCGATCTTGTTGCGGACGATACCGATGTAACCGGCAGCGTCAGTAAAGACTTCGAGCTTGCGTTTACGCTGCGCGACCCCGAGCCGGTGTTCATTGAAGAAGAGCGCACGAGGCAGCGCACTGTGTTTACCTTTCTGCGCAAACTGCTGATGCACTTCGCGAGCACGGAAGACGACTATCTCGGTCTGTACGGTGCTTTCGGGTACGAGCTTGCCTTCCAGTTCGAGGCGGTGCGGCAAGGCCTGCCGCGAACAGATGCAGCACGCGATCTTGTGCTGTATCTGCCCGACAAGATCCTTGTGGTCGATCACAAGCGCGAAGCGGCGCAGGTTCACTACTATGATTTTGAGTTTTCTGCAGCAGGGCGCCAGCACAGTACGCGCCATTTGCCCCGCACCGTAGCTGCTGAACCATTTCGGCCGGCCATGACCACCACAGCTGCAGTTCAGTGCGATCACAAGCCTGGTGAGTACGCTGATACTGTGAGCAAGGCCTTGCAATATTTCGCACGCGGCGATCTCTTCGAAGCCGTGCCGGGGCAATGTTTCACGAAACCATGTGCAGACAGCCCCGCAGAGATTTTCCGCCGCCTGCAGCAGCAAAACCCGGCACCGTATGGCGCCCTGCTGAATCTTGGTGAGCAAGAGTATCTGGTCGCCGCATCACCGGAAATGTTCGTGCGCGTCGAAGGCCGCCGGGTTGAAACCTGCCCAATCTCCGGCACCATTGCGCGCGGGCGCGATGCCATGGAGGATGCGGAGCAGATCCGCGCCTTGCTGAATTCGGCCAAGGATGAAGCGGAGTTGTCGATGTGTACGGATGTGGATCGCAACGACAAGTCGCGCGTGTGCGAACCAGGCTCAGTGAAAGTGCTTGGCCGCCGGCAGGTGGAACTGTATTCACGCCTGATCCATACCGTCGACCACGTTGAAGGAACCCTCAAACCACAGTTTGATGCGCTTGATGCTTTTTTGTCGCATGCCTGGGCTGTCACCGTCACCGGCGCGCCGAAGCATGCAGCGATGCAATTTATCGAAGACCATGAGTTGACGCCGCGCGCCTGGTACGGCGGCGCGCTCGGCGTGCTCAACTTCAATGGCAACCTCAATACCGGATTGACGATCCGCACGATGCGCATCAAGCATGGCATTGCGACTGTCCGTGCGGGCGCGACGCTGTTGTTTGACTCCGATCCGGTTGCAGAGGAAGCGGAAACAAGGTTGAAGGCCTCGGCCCTGCTGCGTGCTTTGGAAGTGCCGCAGGTTATGGCGGTCACAGCTGAAACCCGTTTGTCACAACAAGCGCCAAAACGCTGCAAGGTACTGATGGTCGACCATCAGGATTCCTTCGTGCATACCCTGTCGTCATATTTCCAGGAAGCGGGCGCTGATGTAGTCACGGTGCGCCCGGAAGGAGTCGCTAACCAACTGGCGACACATAAACCACAACTCGTGGTGCTGTCACCAGGTCCGGGCCGCCCTGACCAATTCAACGTGCGCCACACACTGGAGCAGTGTCTTGCGCATGCCATCCCAATATTTGGCGTGTGCCTGGGCCTGCAGGGGATAGTTGAATACTTTGGCGGTGAACTCGGGACTCTTGCGTATCCGATGCACGGCAAGCAGTCGGAGTTGGCCAGTGCCACTGGCTTCCTGTTCGAGGGCTTGCCGCGCCCCTTGGGTGTTGGCCGCTATCATTCGCTCGTCGTAGTCAAGGTACCTGCCTGTTTGGATGTCTGCGCGAAAACAGAAGACGGTGTCGTGATGGCGATACAGCATAAACGCTTGCCGGTGGCTGCTGTGCAATTCCATCCGGAATCGATTCTGACACTGCAGGTGGACAAGGGGAGGGCGCTGATTCGCAATGTCCTGCGCCGCTACGTGGTTTAGTGGAGCACGGTGCCGGGCGCGGGACCAGCGCCGGGGTGAGTGAGCGCATCGACATCGGCCGAGTCGAAGGTGTAGTGCTGGTTGCAGAATTCACAGTCGACCTTGATGGCGCCTTCATCACGAATGATGCTGCGCAATTCTTCCTCGCCCATCGCGATCAGCGTGCTTTCAACCTTGCGGCGCGAACAGGTGCAAGCGAAGCGCAGCGGTTTCGATGTGTGCAGCAGAACTTCTTCCTCGTGAAAGAGATTGAGCAAGAGGCGATCGGCAGTCAGCGAGAAGATTTCATTTTCCTGCAGTGTGCCGGCGAGCAGTGTGATCCGGTTCCAGTCTTCTGCGCGGTCGCGCATTGCGCGTCCGGGGCCGTGCGCAGTTTGGCTGCGCTCGGTTTCTGGCAAGGCTTGCAGAAACAGGCCGCTGACCCGGTCGGCGTGCACATAGAGCTGGAAGGTGGAGGGCAATTGTTCTGACTGGTGGAAATACACGTTGAGGGCGGAGGCCAGCGAGTCGCCTTCGAGTGCAACGATGCTCTGGTAGCGCTCACCGTTCTGTTTGGTAATCGTGATCAGCAAGCGACCTTCGCCGTAGACCTCCTGCAGACTACCTTCAGGCACCAGACCGTCCCAGCGTGCGAGTCCACGCAGATCGCCGCTGTTGGTGATTTGCACCACAAGACTGCGCAGCGGGCCCTGGCCCTGCACCTGCAGAATCATGGTGCCGTCGAATTTGACCGTAGCAGAGAGCAGGCTCACGGCAGCCAGCGCATCGCCCAGCTGTTTGCGCACAGCAGGTGGATAATTGTGGCGCGCGAGAATATTGGCCCAGCTCTGGTCGAGATAGACCAGCTCGCCCCGAATGTCGAGTTTGTCGAAGCTGAAGCGAAGAAGTTTGTCTTGATCGGTCATGGCTGGAAATCTGGGGTCAGAGTAAAATTTCGTTCACTATTCCCCGAATTGGCACTTTTGGCTCGAGAAATTTTACTCTGACCCCGAATAGAGAGAGGTACAGGCATTCTCTCGCCTTGACCGCACCTATACAATAGCGGCTCGCAGTTGTTGCCAGAGGTTGCCGGTGTTTTCTGATTTCGCATTACATGAACGTTTGCTCAAGGCACTGGACACTCTGGAGCTGACCACTCCCACGCCGGTACAGCAGGAGTTGATTCCGCAGGCCATGACTGGCCGTGACATTCAGGCCAGCGCCGAAACCGGCAGCGGCAAAACCGCAGCCTACCTCCTACCGATCCTGCACCGCATGATGCTCAAGCCGGAACCGCTCACTGCCACCCGCGCGCTGATCCTGCTGCCGACCCGTGAACTCTCCATGCAGGTCGACAAGCATTGCCGCGATCTCGCGGCCTTTACCCAAATCAAAACGGGCACGCTTGTGGGCGGTACTTCCTACGCTGAACAAAAAGCGATGATCCGCAAGAACCCTGAATTCATTATCGGCACACCAGGTCGCATTCAGGAGCATGTGCAGAAAGGCACATTGAAACTGAATGAGCTGGAGTTCCTGGTGCTCGATGAAGCCGACCGCATGCTCGACATGGGTTTCCGCGAAGATGTCATGAGCATTGTGCGGGCGTGCGCAACGCCGCGTCAGACCATGTTGCTCTCTGCCACGCTACAGCACGATGGCATCGGCCGCATCGCCGGTGAAGTGCTGCAGAATCCTGCGATCGTCGCGATCGGCACCCATCGCGCGGAACACAGCAGTATTGCCCAGCAGGTGATTCTTGCGGACGATCCCGGCCACAAGAAGCAGCTCGTCAACTGGTTGCTTGCGAACAGTGAATTCACCAAGGCACTGGTCTTTACCAACACGCGCGAAAATGCGCAGGAATTGGCCGACTTCCTGCAAAGTCAGCGCGACCGTGAGCAGCGGCCTGACACCGCGTGGGCGAAAAGCGGCAAGACCAAAGTGAAGGTGGCCTGTTTACACGGCGAGATGGCGCAGGATGAACGCAAACGCGTGATGCATCTGTTCCGCGACGGTGCTGTGCGTGTACTGGTGTCCACTGATCTGGCTGCGCGCGGCCTTGATGTGAAGGGTATCGATCTCGTCATCAATTATGGCATCGCACGCTCCGGCGACGATCACGTGCATCGCTGCGGTCGTACCGGCCGTGCTGGTGAAAAGGGACTGGCAATCAGTCTGGTGGTGCCGCAGGACTGGAACAACATCAGCAGCATCGAACGCTATCTCGGCCTCAGTTTTGAACCGCGCATTGTGCCGGGCCTGGAGTCACGCTTCAAAGGTGGCGCGCCGAAGAAAGCCAGCAAGAAAGTCACCGAGAAAAAAGCTGCTGCCGCGAAGCACAAGAAGAAGGTGATTCCGAAGGCGCAACAAAGACACAGCTTCAAGAAGAACATTGGCAAACGGCGCAAACCTTCAGAACCGAGCATCGGTCAAGACAACAGCGCGAGTGGGTCGGGTGAATCGGCAGGTGGGAAAGTAGGTGGGAAAGTAGGTGGGAAAGTAGGTGGGAAAGTAGGTGGGAAAGTAGGTGGGAAAATAGCAGGGTCCAGCCGCCCGGATAAAAAGTCAGGGGAAGCTGCTGTAAAACCCGTCAGACCCGACGCGCAGGGCCGCGCACCGCTTAAACGCAAACCGCGCTGAATCAGTATTCCCAATCCAGGTTGCCGGCAAGCAGGTTGCGATATTCCGCGATGGGTTCCTGCTTGTTGCCGACAATAACCAGATAGCCGCCGTCGGTTGGGGTGACGAGGCCGCTATACTCGGCATCAGAAATATTGAACTCAGCATCCTTGTTTGCATTACCAAAGTCGGTGCTCGGGATCATCATCACGGTCACCGCGCCGGTTTTACCTTTCATGACCATGTGAAAGGCAACCCCTTTCGCCACCCAGCAATCTTTGGCGAAGGTGACTTCAAGATTTGCCACGGCTTCCGACATTTCCAGATGCGCGCCCATGGCATCTTCCATGCGTAAATTCACCGCAGGCAGCGCAATCACGGCGGTGCTGGTGAGCGCTCCGGCTTCCATATACATGTGTGCGAAGATTTCCTGTTCCAGTGCGGCATGACCGTTGTTCGAGCTCCACAAGGCGATACCGAGGGCCGCGACGAGAGAGGCGGCCACGGGCAATAGGCGATAAAACAGCCCATCGTTTGCTGCCAGGTTGAACCAATCACGGTTGCGCCCGGCTGCCAGAAGCTCCGGTTGCAGAAGTTTTTGACGCAGCTCAATCGGCGCGGACACGGATACGAGTTCGCGGCGGATCAATTCATCAAGCTTATCGTCAGTCATACGGTCAGTCATACGTTCGCTCGCATCATCAATCTTGTTTCGGGCTGCCGGGGTCCAGCGCAGCGCGCAATTTGTTTCTGGCCCTGAACAGGCGGGTCATCACGGTATTGTTGTTCAGATTCAGCATGGCGGCGATTTCCTCCCCGCTGAAACCACCAATCACCTGCAGGATCAGCGGTTCCCGGTATTCGGGCTCCAGATCGGCGATGGCCTTGTGCAGCAGGCGCATCTCCATTTGCTGGTCCGGTTCGTTAGCCCGGGTATCCGGAAGTGCCCCCTGGTGATCCTCGATATCGTCCAGTTCGGGCCGGAACTTTTCAAAGCGCCGGGCATTTTCCCGGCGTAGTATGGTAAAGAGCCACGCTTTGGCTGCACCCTGACTTTGCAGGCTGTCAAAGGCCCGCCAAGCCCGCATAAAGGTTTCCTGCGTCAGGTCTTCGGCCAATTGGCGGCTCTTACCTAACCAATAGGCGTAACGGAAAATGTCGTTGTAGTAGGCAGTGACCAGCGCTTCATACCGCTGCTGTCTGGAACCGGTCCTTTCAATGACCGTTTTGTCTTCATTTTCTTTCGCGGTCATGCTGCTGTTCCTCAGGATTGGACGGGGTTGGGCTGAGGGTTGGGCTGAGTGTTGGGCTGAGTGTTGGGTAAGGCCCATGTGAATGAAAAGGCGCGGCATTATTGCAATCAAGTTCTGGTGAAGCAATGCATGCATCGCACAGGCGCAGGCTTTAACTCGTTAAAATCCGGTTAAATTTAACCATGCGCGCCAAGTCTCTTAACGGAATCTTTACTGATCCGTGATACGATTTTCACTATGAGTAAAAAGAAAATTGTTATCGTTGAAGATGAGCCGGACATTCTGGAAGTCCTTTCCTATAACCTCAAGCGGGAGGGTTTTGATGTCCTCCCTGCCAGCGACGGGGTCCGTGGTCTTGCGTTGATCCGGCGCGAGGTACCTGACCTGGTGCTGCTGGACCTGATGCTGCCCGGCATGGACGGCGTTGAAATCTGCAGCACCATCAAGAAGGATCCCCAGACCCAGAATACCCTGATTATCATGGTCACCGCCAAGGGCGAGGAAAGCGATATTGTGCTTGGCCTTGGCGTTGGTGCTGACGACTACATCGCCAAACCCTTCAGCCCCAAAGAATTGGTGGCGCGAGTGAAGGCCGTGCTGCGGCGCGGTGTGCTGGTTGAGAAGGCCGCAACCCGTGATCGCATCGAGCTCGGCGAACTGGTGATCGATTCTACCAAACACAAAGTGGAAGTGGCTGGCCGCGAGATCAAGCTTACCGCTACCGAATTCCGGCTGCTGCATTATCTGGCCAGCTATCCGGGCCGGGTGTTTTCGCGCGAACAACTGTTGAATCGGGCGCTGGGCGATGATGTTGTCATCGTTGACCGCAACATCGACGTGCATATTCGCGGCATCCGCAAGAAAATGGATGTAGAGCCGGCCCTGATAGAAACGATTCGCGGGGTCGGGTATAGAATGGCCGACCGGCTCTGAGTGGCCACGCGTTTGAATAGCTTCAAATCACCTTATTTCTGGCGCAGCTACGCGGGCTATGTATTACTTGCAACGCTAGGCATCGGCGTGCTCTGCATCCTGCAGCTTCTGCGCAACGCTGGCGCGGAACGCACCGCAACAGTGGTGCAATTGCGCACGCATGCCACGCTGCTCGCACTGTCTGTCACTGATGCCCTGCAGCGGCAAGATGCCGTGACCGTGCAGGGTATGGCAGACAGTCTCGCGGACGATACTGCCCTGCGGGTTACGATCATCCGCAGCGACGGCACCGTGCTGGCAGATACGCTGGAAGATCCGGCCTCCATGGAAAATCTGCTGTACAGCACCGAAGTACAACTCGCCATTACGCGAGGCTACGGTCAGACCGACAATTACAGCAGTTCCCTTCAGCAGGCCTTTCTCTACACAGCAGTCCCGGTCGTGGCTGCAGACAAGATGCTCGGTGTTGCCCGTATCGGCCGCGCGCTGGATGCCATCGATCAAGTCCAATCCGAGCGCCGCTTTACCATTGTCGCCACCAGCTTCGGCATGCTCGCTGTCGTGTTGTTACTGGGCTTGTATCCGGCGAGGCGCAAAAGCGAATCCCTGGATGACATCACCCAGATAACTGAAGCAATCGCTTCAGGCGATTTCGACCGCCGTCTGGCCGAGTCACGCGCAATGGGCATGAAACGGCTGGTCGATGCAATCAACCAGATGGCGCGCAACTCGGCGCGGCGCGTGTCCATTCTCACCGCCGACCGCAACCGTCTTGCCACGATCTTTACCGGTATGGTTGAAGGCGTGGTTGACGTCGACCAGAAACAGAACATCATCCACATCAATGACGCTGCCGCCATGTTGCTTGGGGTCAATCGCGACCGCTGCATGGGCAAACCGGTGTGGCAGGAAATCCGCAACCAGAAAATTACACTCGCGCTGGACGAAGCCATCAAGAACCGTTCGGTGATCAAGAGTCGCATCGATTTCCCGCGCGAGAGTGACCAGCTTGTCATCGACATTTACGTGGCCTCGCTGTCGGATGATCAGGGCGAGCCAATTGGCGCAGTGCTTGTGTTGCACGATGTCACTGATTTGAAGAATCTTGAGCGTATCCGCACTGATTTCGTGGCCAATGCGTCGCACGAACTGAAGACGCCAATCACGGCAATCCGCGGCCTGTCCGAAACCCTGGTTGGCGATCCCAACGTAGACCGCGCCACGCTGATGCAATACATGGAGCGTATTCATTCCCAGAGCATCCGCTTGTCGCATCTGGTTATCGACCTGATGACCATTTCGCGGCTGGAGTCGGATCAGAGCATCGCCGAATTCACCCTGATCAACTTCACCGACCTGATCAGCCGGACAGTCACCTCTGCGAATGCTGCCTTGGAAGCCAAACAGCACCGGCTCGACATGGCCCTGCCAGCGCACAAGGTGGAAGTCTTTGGTGACCGCCAGCATCTGAGTCAGCTGGTGGACAACCTGATCGACAACGCCATCAAGTACACCCCGGAAAAGGGCCAGATCCAGGTGCGGCTACGTACCGACGCGGTGGACATGATCCTGGAAGTGGAAGACAGCGGCATCGGCATCAGCCCGCAGTACCAGCAGCGTGTATTCGAGCGCTTTTACCGGGTCGACAAGGCGCGTTCACAAAGTCTGGGTGGTACCGGACTAGGCCTGTCGATTGTTAAGAACATTGCTGAGCGCCATAATGGAAATGTCAGTGTAATCAGCCAGTTGGGTGTCGGATCGACCTTCATATTCCGAATGCCCTTTGCCCAGAGCACCACTGTTTCCTGACCTTTTCTTTATTATTTCTTAACATGGCGCTGTGACAATGCCTTCCTGTGAATCCCACCCTCCCCGAAGGTATCCCCATGGTGCATCTGCCCCGCCGTTTGCTATCGCCTATCCTGTTAACGCTGTTACTGGCTGCCTGTTCAGGTGGCGAAACTCCCCCAGCTGCAAGCGAAGCCATGGCCGTTGCTCCCGTTGCTGCGGAAGCAGGCAATTTGAGTGGCGAAGTCAGCTTGGACGGATCCAGCACCGTATACCCGATCAGTGAAGCAGTAGCCGAGGAATTCCAGGCCACCGCTCCCGATGTGCGCGTGACCGTGGGTGTTTCCGGCACGGGTGGCGGTTTCAAACGATTTCTAGCCACCGAGACCGATATCAACGATGCGTCGCGCCCCATCAGTGAATCTGAAATTGCCGACGCCGCGACCAAGGGACTTGAATACCTTGAAATTGAAGTCGCCTTCGATGGCTTGTCGGTGGTGATCAACCCAAGCAACACCTGGGTGGACTACCTGACCGTCGCTGAGTTGAAGATGATCTGGCAGCCGGGCAGCACCGTGGATAGCTGGAACGACATCCGCGCTGAGTGGCCCGACCAGCCCATCCGTCTTTACGGCGCAGGCACCGATTCCGGTACGTTTGACTACTTCACGGAAGTTATCAATGGTGAAGCTGGCGCTTCGCGCCCGGACTACACCGCCAGCGAAGACGACAACGTGCTGGTGCAGGGTATCGAAGGTGATGAAAACGCCATGGGCTACTTCGGTTATGCCTACTATTTCGAAAACATGGACAAACTGAAGCTGGTACCAATCGACAGTGGTAACGGCCCGGTAGCGCCCAATCCAACCACGATAAACGATGGCACCTACAACCCCTTGTCGCGCCCGCTCTACATCTATTTGAGCAAAACCGGCGCGGCCAAACCGCAAGTAAGGGCCTTCGTTGAGTTCTACCTGGAAATCGCTCCCCAGATCGTCTCTGAAGTTGGCTATATTGCACTTCCGGCAGCCGACTATGAAACTGGCAAAGCCGCGTTGGCAGGTTTCTGACTGCTGCGGGCACCACGCATCGCGACAGTAACAATATCAATAACAATAACTACCAGACATTCCGGCGCGCATGATCAGTACCAGCATCCACAAATCTGGAACCAAGTGGGGTGAGTTCCTCATCAAGTTCTGGTTGTGGTTGTGCGCAGGGTTGTCGCTGGTCACGACGGTAGCAATCATCATCTTGTTGATTGTTGAGTCGGTGAAATTTTTTACCAATGTCAGCCCCCTCGAATTCTTCTTCGGCACCCGCTGGGTGCCGCTGATGCAACCGAGCTCCTTTGGTGTGCTGCCCTTGCTGTGGGGCACCATTCAAATCACCTTGGGTGCGGCCGTCATTGCCATTCCGCTTGGTCTGGCGAGCGCGATCTATCTTAGTGAATATGCTTCCGACCGGATGCGCGCGTGGCTCAAGCCCATCCTTGAACTGCTGGCGGGTATTCCTACGGTCGTTTACGGCTATTTTGCGCTGACTTTCGTCACACCCCTGTTGAAAACCTTCATTCCTGATATTCAGGTTTTCAATGCGCTGAGCGGCGCCATTGTTGTTGGCATCATGATTCTGCCTACCATCGCCACTTTGAGTGACAACGCCCTGCGCGCGGTGCCGGTCAGTTTGCGGCAAGCGGCGTATGCGCTGGGTGCCACGTCTTATGAAGTGACAACCCGCGTAGTAGTGCCGGCGGGACTGTCAGGCGTAATCGCTTCGTTTCTGCTTGGCATTTCCCGCGCCATCGGTGAAACCATGGCAGTGACGATTGCTGCCGGGCAAACGCCCAATCTGTCCTTTAGCATGCTGGAAAGTATTCAGACGATCACCGCTTACATCGTGCAGGTGAGTCTCGGCGATACACCCTCCGGTGGCGTGGCGTACCAGACCCTGTTCGCGGTTGCGGCCTTGCTGTTCTTCATCACGCTGGTAATCAACGTGATCTCGCAATGGATCCTGTCCCGGTTCCGCGAGGTATACGACTGATGGCGCTGAGCACTGAACAAGCCCAATTGCATTTGCAGCGGCGCCACCGCAAGGCGCGCTGGTTTGCGCGTTTCTGCGGGTTCATCACCTGGTCGAGCGTGTTCCTGCTGGCAGTGCTGCTGATCCAGATCAGCATCGACGGCTTCAGGTGGCTGGACTGGCAATTCATCGACAGCTTCCCGTCGCGCTTCCCGGAACGCGCCGGTATCAAGTCTGCGCTGGTCGGTACGCTGTGGTTGATCATGATGATCGCGGTCATCTCGGTGCCCGTGGGCATTTCAGCGGCATTGTATCTGGAAGAATTTGCGGGCAAGGGCAAGCTGGCCAAAGTCATTGAAGTCAACATCGCCAATCTTTCCGGCGTGCCCTCCATCGTTTATGGCATTCTCGGCTTGGCGATCTTTGTGCGTTTTTTCCTGCTGGAGCGCAGCCTTCTGTCCGGTGCCTTAACGATGAGTCTGCTGGTGTTGCCCACGATCATCATCGCCAGCCGTGAAGCGATCAAAACGGTGCCGATGAGCATCCGTTATGCGGCCTTGTCGCTGGGTGCCACTCGCTGGCAGACGACCTGGTCGCATGTGTTGCCCGCGTCTTTTCCCGGCATTATGACCGGAGTGATTCTGGCCTTGTCGCGTGCCATTGGCGAAACTGCACCGCTGGTCATGATCGGTGCTTCGACCTTCATCGCCTTTCTGCCGCAGAGTCCGATGGATCCCTTTACGGCACTGCCGATCCAGATTTACAACTGGGTGTCGCGTCCCCAGCAGGAGTTTCATGAACTGGCGGCGGCCGGTATCATCGTGTTGCTGATTGTGCTGCTGCTGCTGAATGCAACCGCAATCTATATCCGCAGCAAGACCGAGCAACGTCTAAAATAGAATGTCTTAAATCGAATGTTTCAAATAAAGAGCAAGATGTGATGTCCTCGTTGGAAAGTTCCGAACAGAGCCGCGACAAAGCGAACGACAAAGCGAAGGTGCACCCACCTGCAGTACTCGATCTGCAGGCGGTCAGTGTGCTGTATGCGGGCAAGGCTGCGGTCAAGAAAGTGTCGGTACAGATCCTGCGCAACCGCATCACCGCGATCATCGGTCCTTCGGGTTGCGGCAAAAGTACCCTGCTGCGCTCACTCAACCGCATGAATGATTTTGTCGACGACGTCACCATTGAAGGCAAGATCCTGTTTGCTGATCAGGACCTTTATGGCAGGGAAGTTGATCCGGTCGAAGTCCGGCGCCGTATTGGTATGGTGTTCCAGAAGCCGAACCCCTTTCCCAAGTCCATCTACAACAACGTCGCCTGGGGGCCGGGTATCAACGGCTACAACGGATCGATGGATGAGCTGGTGGAGCGCTCGCTGTCCCAAGCCGCGCTGTGGGAAGAGGTGAAGGATCGACTGCACGAATCGGCCCTGAATCTGTCCGGCGGCCAGCAGCAACGTTTGTGCATTGCCAGGGCGCTCGCCATGGACCCGCAGGTCTTGTTGATGGACGAACCCTGTTCGGCGCTTGATCCTATCTCCACCGCGCATATCGAAGATCTCCTGTTTGAACTGAAGTCCCGCTACACCATCGTGATTGTTACCCATAACATGCAACAAGCCGCGCGTATTTCCGACTATACTGCCTTCATGGAGATGGGTGACCTGATTGAGTTCGGCGAAACCGACCAGATATTCACCCGTCCCGACAAGAAGCGCACTGAGGAGTATGTAACCGGCCGTTTCGGTTAACCCTTTACCTGACCACTCAACTATGTCACTACATTTGCAGCGCGATCTGGAAGCGCTTAAAAAAGAAGTACTCCAGCTTGGTAACCTAGTCGAAAGCGCGATCAATACCGCGATTCTGGCCCTGAACAACCGGGAAGCCAGTCTTGCCGACCGCGTGATGCAGTACGAAGAGGAAATCAACGACAAAGAAGTGCACATCGAGGAAGAGTGCCTGAAGATTCTGGCGCTGCACCAGCCTGTGGCGGTTGATCTGCGCTTCATCGTCGTGGTGCTGAAAGTGAACAACGACCTCGAGCGCATGGGCGACTCTGCCAAAAACATCGCCAAGCGTGCCATCTATTTGGCCACACAACCGCCGATACCGATTTTCAGGGAATTTGCTGTCGAGTTGCCCGTGATGGTGCGCAGCATGGTACGCAAGTCGCTGGATGCGTTGGTGACCCTTGATGTCGAAGAAGCACGTAGTGTCATCAAGATGGACGACCGCGTGGATGAGATCAACATGCGCATGTATGCCGAAGTGCAGCGCATCATCAGCGAAGACGTCAGCAAGGCCGAAGTGGCGATCAACCTCTTGTCTACTTCGCGCTACATGGAGCGTATCGCCGATCTCAGCACGAATATTGCCGAAGACGTGATGTTCATGGTGGAAGGCAAGGTCTTCCGCCACATTGATTAATTAAAAGTTGATTGATAAAAAGTTGATAAAAAGTTGATTGAAAGTCGATTGAGGTCGCGCTTGCCATGATGCAGCGTTCCGCCGTTTCCCCCGCACTGGCCCGCTATTCTTTCCTCACTGGCGTGGCCCTGACCCTGTTGGTGTCTGCTTGTGCCGTAAATGGCCCGGCGACCCAGCCGACAGCCGCTCCAGCTGCCACTGACATTGTCGCAACCTATATAGACATCGCACGCGCCTCCTACGGCGATGCTTTCACCAGTGCGCAGCAACTCGACAGCAGCATTGATGCGCTACTCGCGACTCCTTCTGCCGCCACGCTTACCGCTGCAAGGGACGCTTGGCGCGCGGCGCGCATCCCGTACCAGCAGACCGAGGCCTTTCGCTTTGGCAACCGCGTGGTCGACGAGTGGGAAGGGCGCGTGAATTCCTGGCCGCTCGATGAAGGCTTGATTGATTACGTGGCTGCCTCTTACGGCATGGAGTCCGACAACAATTATTTCTATGCCGCGAACATCATCGCCAATCCGCTGGTCGACGTTGGCGGCATCAGCGTGGATGCCGCCAGTATCACGCCAGAACTGCTGGCCGAAACGCTGCATACCATTGATGGCGTCGACGCCAATGTCGCTACCGGCTATCACGCCATTGAGTTTCTGCTGTGGGGGCAGGACCTGAACGGAACCAATCCGGGCGCGGGCAACCGGCAGTACACCGACTATTCCCAGAGCGAGTGTACCAATAGCAACTGCGACCGCCGCCGGGCGTATTTGAAAGCAGCCAGCACTTTGCTCGTGGGAGACCTCGAAGAAATGGTGCAGAACTGGCAGGACGATGGCGCTGCAGTGGTTGATCTGCGTGCGAAAGGATTGGAAGGTGGACTTGCCACTATTCTGAGCGGCATGGGCTCACTGGCCTACGGTGAGCTCGCCGGTGAGCGCATCCGGCTTGGGCTCCTGCTGCACGATCCGGAAGAAGAGCATGATTGCTTCTCCGACAATACGCACTGGTCGCATTTTTACGACACGGTCGGCATCAGCAATGTTTACCGCGGGGTATACACGCGCAGCAATGGCGAGCGGATAGAAGGTGCAAGTCTGGAAGGCATGATCCAGGCGCTCGAACCGGAGCTGCATGCCGAGATGAATGCGCGGCTTGAAACCACACACCTGGCCCTCACTGTGCTGGCCGAGCAGGGCATGTCCGGCAACACCTATGATGTGATGATTGCCAATGGCAATACCGAGGGCGAAGAGCTGATCAACAACGCGGTTACTGCGCTGATGGAACAAACCAGCACGATTGAGAAGATCATCAATGCGCTGCAATTGCAGAACGTCAGTATTGAAGGTTCAAGCACTCTGCCTCCCACACCCTGAGCGCGCGACCATGCGCGCTTTCTTCCTGTTTTTTTGTTTTGTTCCCTGCACCTTGCTGTGTGCACAGGAGCTCTCCTCGCAGGAACTCTCCCCGCAAGACTTTGCCGCACTGGATGCTGCTACTGGTCAGGCCCTGTTTGAACGCAACTGGGTCGCGGCACCCTCTTCTACTGCGGCGGCGGATGGGCTGGGGCCGTATTACACCGCACGCTCCTGTGCGGCTTGTCATCCAGATGGCGGCAGTAGCAGCGAAATTTCCGCGCTGAATTTCGTGGTGGACGATCCGGTATATGGGCACTTGCTGCAACTGCGTGCAGTCACCGGGCTGTTGCCCGAAGCGCGCGTGGAACTTAGTTACTCATCTGTTGAAACGCTGGCGTTGGCTGACGGCACCCGTGTTGTGTTGAGTAAGCCGCACGTCACCATCAGTGCACTGCTGCATGGCGCAATGACAAAAACTGTATCGGTGCGGCGTGCCCCGGCGCTGGCAGGACTGGCCTTGCTGGAACAAGTACCAGCAGCCCAACTGCAGGTACTGGCTGATGCGGATGACAGTAACGGCGATGGCATTTCCGGGCGCAGTACTGCCGGGCGCTTCGGTTGGAAAGCAAGCGTGGCCAGCTTGCGTGAGCAAACCGCGCGCGCGCTAAGCGTGGATCTGGGTTTGGGCAATTCCATATTTTTGGCAGCTGCCGGCGATTGCACGCCGATACAAACAGAGTGTCAGCAGGCGGCTCGTGCACTCACCGGTGCCGAACTCGAAGTGCCTGATCTGGTGTTGGACTTGCTGCTCAGCTATCTACAAAACCTGTCACCTCCCGTGACTACAACATTGCAAGAAGAGCCCGGCGCTTCACACTTCACCCAACTGGGTTGTCCGGCCTGCCACACGCCACAACTATTAATAGCCGGAGGCAGCTTGCAGCCCTACACCGATCTCTTGATCCATGACATGGGCGCAGGTTTGGCCGATGCGGCAGACTCGCCTTCGGCAACTGCGGCCGAATGGCGTACCGCGCCACTCTGGGGATTGGGGCGGAATACCCGTTTCCTGCACGATGGCCGTGCCGCCACCCTGGAAGAGGCCATTCTTTGGCACGACGGTGAGGCCAAGGCGAGCGCGGCGGCTTACCGACACCTGAATCAGGCGGAAAGGGAGCATTTGCGCGAATGGCTTCTTAGATTATAATGGGAATCATTCTCGATTAGGAATGCAGCTATGAAACGTATTGCCGCCGCGGGGTTATTTTCCCTGTGCAGCCTTTTCGCGGGCGCGCTTGCCGCCCAGCCGAACTCTCTACCCGACTCCCTACCCAGTTCTTTACCAAACACCGACTGGACCGCGATCAATCTGGCTGTTACCGATGCCCAGGTGATCCCGTCCTACACGTCCTTTGCTGCTGCTGCCGAAGAGTTGAAGGTGGCGGCTGCCGGCTTCTGCGCCAACATTACCGCCGACTCTTTATCCGCGCTGCAGGCCCAATTTCATACCACGATGGATGGCTGGCAGGGCGTGCAGCATCTGCAGTTTGGCCCCATTACCTACTTCAACTGGAACTTCCGCATCCAGTACTGGCCCGACGACAACGGCACGGGTGCGCGGCAGATGAATGCCATACTTGCGGCGCAAGATGCCGCCGTGCTCGCGCCCGAAACGTTCGCGCGCCAGAGCGTTGGCGTGCAGGGTTTTCAGGCGCTGGAAGGTTTATTGTTTGACCCCACCAGTCTCGCCGACTTGCAAGCCGATCCGTACCGCTGCCAGGTCGTGCAGACGATCGCTGCCAACATCGCCGAAATCGCCACCGGTGTTACCACCCGCTGGGAAACTGAATTTCGCACGACGCTAGCAACAGCTGACGAGCGCGGCTATTTCGAAAGCGCGGAAGACGCGACCATTGAATACCTGAAATCGCTGGTGGAGCCGGTACGCCGTATTCAGCAGCAGAAACTGGAAGCGGTGCTTGGTGAGAACCCCGCTGCTGCACGGGAGCGTAGAGCTGAATCCTGGCGCTCGGAACGCACGCTGCGCAATATCAAGCTCAATGTCGCTGCGCTGGAACACCTGTTCAGCGCGGCGGAACCTGCGCTCAGCTCCCTGTTGCAACCAGCCGATGCGGAGCTGGTAGATGCTGCGTTCGCCAAGTTGCAGGGCTCACTCAATGCGCAACCCGACTCCCTTACTGCAGCACTGGAACCGGAAGGCGGCCACGCCGCACTGCTGCAAATCGCACAGGAACTGGATGCCTTGTATGAAGCATTGGAAGCTGCTCTGAAAAACACCGACCTGTATCTGGGCTTCAACAGTTTGGACGGGGATTGACCATGCACGCGCTGAACCGCAGGCAATTGCTGGGGCTGGGCGCCATGGTGTGTGTCCCGGGCAGTGCTGTGTTTGCGCGCGACTTGCTGCAAAAAAAGCAGCAACAACCGCTGCTGTTAAGCGCCGCGTCCGATGGCGATGACCACCACTGGGTCATCGGCCTGCGCCTTGACGGCACCGGTGCCAGCACCGCCTTCAGGCAGCCAATTCCCGAACGTGCGCATCACATTACGGTAAACGCTGCGCGCGGCTTCTATATAGTAGTAGCAAGACGCCCAGGCACCTGGATCATGCTGGGTGATCTTGCGACAGGTGCAATGCACGCTGAACTGCGCGTGCCGACTGACCGTCATCTGTTCGGCCATGGCGTTCTGTCGCCAGACAGCACCCTGTTTTACACCACCGAAAGTGACTTCAACGACATGAGCGGCGACAGTGGCCGCATTGTCGAATGGCGCGTGCAGGGGGAGGGTGCTTCTGCCGCACTTGAACGGCTGCGCGAATTCCCGAGCTATGGCGTTGGCCCACACGAACTGCTGCTGCATCCCGACGGCAATACCTTGATCATCGCCAACGGCGGCATTCGCACGCATCCGGACCATGATCGCGACAATCTGAATGTCGCCACGATGCAACCTTCACTGGTGTATGTTGACCGGCACAGCGGGGCACTGCTGGAACAACACAGCATGCCAGCCGAATTCCACCAGTCCGGCATCCGCCATCTCGACGTGAACGCCGATGGTCTCGTTGCGCTCGGCATGCAATTCGAAGGCGAACCCTTTATGGCAGTACCGCTGATCGCGACGCACCGCCGCGGTGAAGCGCTGCGCCTGTTGCTGGCTTCGCCGGAACTGCAACCGCAAATGAAACAATATGTTGGCTCCGTGCGCTTTGATACCGGCGGCCGCTACTTCGCTGCGTCGTGTCCGAAGGGCAACCTGATTTCATTCTGGGATGCGAGTGAAGGTACCTTGTTGCATACGACCCGCGCGCGCGATGGTTGTGGGGTTTGCGCAGTACAGGATGGGTTTGTGTTCAGCACCGGGACTGGCCGCGTGGCGCAGATTGATCTTGCCGAGAACGAGATCACTGAACTCGATACTGACGCCGATCTGGCGCAGCTGTTCTGGGACAATCACATTAGCGCTGTGCAGTCATGAGGACTTTGGTGCGTGGCCTGCTGGCTCTGGGCATCGTGGTTTCCTTGCATGTGACTGCTGCAGAAGATGCCGCATTGCAGCAGACCCAATTGGAAGACCTCGGCCGCGCGCTGTTCTTCGATGTGAATCTGTCGCTAGACCGCACCCAAAGCTGTGCAACGTGCCATGATCCCGCCCAAGCCTTCGTTGATTTCCGCGATTCCGGTGTTGCAGCGGCTGCCTCGATGGGAGGCGATATGCATTCACTCGGCGACCGTAATGCTCCCACGGCGGCGTATGCCAGCCATGTTCCTTCATTCTCGCTGAACGCACTGGGCGATTATGTCGGCGGCTTGTTCAGGGACGGCCGTGCGAATGATCTGGAAGAACAAGCCGCCGGCCCGCCGCTCAGTCCGATCGAGATGGCCTTGCCCGACAAGGAGGCGGTACGCCAGCGCTTGCTGGAGAACCTGAATTACGGTTATGCGTTCAAGGGAGCGTTCGGCGCGGATGTGCTCGATGATGCCGACAAAGCGTATGCGGCAATGACTAAAGCACTTGCAGCCTTCGAACGCACCGACTTTTTCTCTCCCTTCGATTCCAGATACGACCGCTACCTGCGCAAGGAGTACACACCCACAGATGAAGAAACGCTGGGTATGACGCTGTTCTTCTCAAACCAGTTCGCCAACTGTAACCAGTGCCACATGCTCAACAAGCTGCCTGAGACAGAACTGGAGACCTTCACCAGCAACCTGTACCGCAACATCGGGGTGCCGGTGAATGCAACACTGCGCGCAGCGAACGGGTTGGGCGCGGAGCATATTGATCGCGGTCTGCGCGACAACCCTGCCGTGACCGACGATGCGCAGACCGGCCGCTTCCGCGTCTCGACACTGCGCAATATCGCTTTGACCGGACCCTACATGCACAACGGGGTGTTCAAGGATCTGCGCACGGTGCTGCTGTTCTACAACAAGTATCTCACGCGCGGCAGCAAGGCGCAGATCAACCCGGAAACCGGAGAGAACTGGGGGTCACCGGAAGTGGCAGAGAATCTTGCGTTGACCGAGTTGGAGTCGGGTAGGGCGCTCGCCGCCAAAGAGATCGACGCGCTGGTAGCATTCATGCGCATGCTCACTGACAAACGCTACGAACCCTTGCTGGAGTTCAACAAATAGTTCGGTACAGGGTCAGAGTAAATCACTGCGTGGCGGTGTCCATGGTGGAATCCAGCGCGGGCATTCTAAAGAAACTGGGGATTGGGTAGTTGCGGTGAGTTCCATCTCGGCAAAACCCAGCCCGGGTTCACGATCGTAGCGAAGATCACCAATCAGCCAGGTGTTCTCACTGCGGCTGATCCACAGGGTGCGAGCGAAGCGCGTAAATGCCGCCGCTTCGCAGTCGCTCTGCACCAAGCTCTGCAACTCACCCAACGCCATCGTGTTCTCGCCATTCCATTGCAGAGCGCTGCTGTCTGTTGCTGTTACCGGTGTGAGCGCAAGCGTAGTGCTGCCGTTCACGCCGAGTTCGGGACATTGGGCTGCCGGAATCCAGGCAGGTGCCAATGAGAGCATAGCGGTACGCAACGTATACCTGTTGCCGTCCAGTTGTACCGTGATGATTTCCCAGCAGACTGGATTCACCGGCAGCGGCGCCAGCACCGCGTCCAGCAGTAATGCATCCGGAAATTGCGCAGCAACCACAGCCCTAAGCTGCCGATTTGCCAGATAGCTGGCCACCATAAACATGGCGATGATACCCAGCGCTGCAGCGAGACCACTCTTGGCAGCAGTCAGTCCGTTCGCGCGCCATCCGATCAACAGTAAACCAACAGTGAGCAGTGTCAGACAAACCGCCATCGGGCGCGGTACCAACCCTGTACCAAAACTCAGCGCAATCCCGACAAGCAGAATCCCGCCGATCACGCTGCGCGCCACCCGACCATGGAACAAAAACACCAGCGGCGCGGCGGCAGCCCAGAACAGCGGCTCCACAATAAAAATCGCATCGCCGTACATCCAATCATTATTGAAGGGCCAGAAGGGATGCACACCGTATTCGTTGGTTGCATCCATGGCCAGATGCAGCAAAGGCGCGAGCAAAGTAATCAGCGCCAGCCCCAGTTGATCCGCAGGCGAGGGCGGCAAGCGCCGCCGCTGCAACCACCAGCGACAGATACCAAACATTAGTGCAGCAAGCGCAATGGCTCCAAGCACCGTATGGGTATGCCCGCGATGATGCAGCAGATAACCCAGCGTGCCGCCGGTGATGCCGGCATACAGTGAGTCGAGATCCGGCAGGTTGCTGCCCACGACCATCACTGCCAGGTATAGATCGCGGCGGGTCGTTTCCGGCAGAGTGGATTTTATGGAGGGGATGACGCGTGCTGCGGTTTCAGCAACCAGCGCACCGACCAGAGTGTGGGTCAGATTGTCCATGCAGCCTGTGCGCGCCCTGACCTTTGGTTCAAGCGCCCAAGCCTGGCAGCAAGTTACGCAAACCACCAACGATAAATTCCACCGCCATCGCAGCAAGGATCAGGCCCATCACCCGCGAGGTAATGTTCATTGAGGTCTGACTCAGGTGGCGGCTGATCTGCGGCGCAAGATGAAAACTCACCCACACGATCAACGCGATCAGCCAGCAAATCCCGATCAGCACCAGCTTGTGCGCAATGGTGGGACTCTGCTGTCCAAACAGGATCACGGTGCTGATTGCTCCCGGACCAGCGAGCAGTGGCAGCGCCAGCGGTACCACGCCCACGTGAGCTGAATCGAGCGCTTCCAGGTTTTCCTCCGGAGTATTCTTCACACGCGAGGTGCGCGCTTCCAGCATCTGGAAAGCGATGGTCAGCAACAGCAGCCCCCCAGCGATACGGAATCCGTCGATGCTGATATTGAACGTCTGCAGAATCTGCGCCCCGGCAAGTACGGTCACCGTCAGGATACAGGCCACCGCAAAAGCCGAGGTGCGCGCAATACGCTTGCGTTGCGGCTGCACGTTTTCAGTGAAATTAAGAAACAAGGGCACAGTCCCGACCGGGCCGACAATGGCAATCAGGCCTGTGAACATCCGTAAATAATCATTCCAGTCCAGCATGGGGGGATTCTAGCCTTTCGTTACCCACTTGGGGTCACCGTGGAACTATTTGTTCTGCGCTTTCATGGCGACTGCTCCAGAACCTGAGCCAAAGAAAACCAATGATTCCTGAAGTCAGAGAAGCCAGGAGGGTTGCAATTTTTGAACCGTTTATGTTCGCGGCATCTCCAGCGAAGGCAAGATTGGTAATGAAAATGGATATGGTGAACCCAATGCCGCCAAGAATCCCTGCGCCAATGAGATGGCCCCAGCTCAGATCGGCGGGCAGGCGGCAAATACCGATTGCAACGAAAGCGAAACAGAACAGTATCACTCCCAGAGGTTTGCCCATAACCAAGCCTATCATGATGCCAAGACTGTTTGCACTGCTCAAGTCTTGCATCCAATCCATGCCGACAAAAATGGCGGTATTGGCAAGTGCGAAAATTGGCAGGATGATGAGCGCGACTGGCTTATGCAAAAAATTTTAGAGCCGGTGCGAGGGCGATGTTTCATCATCAGCCTTTGGAGAGAATGGGATGGCGAAGGCAAGCATCACTCCCGCTACCGTTGCGTGAACGCCCGATTTGAGCATGAGAAACCACATCAATGCTCCGCCCAGCAGATACGGGGTTAGGGACATCACGCGGAAGTATCTATTCAAGCCGCAGAGCAAAGCCCAAACGGCCAGCACCGCCACAAGATATCCAACCAGTAGCTGCTCAGTATAGAACACCGCAATGATGACAATTGCGCACAAATCATCAACGACGGCGAACGCTACCACAAACACTTTGAGCGAAGCCGGAATCCGGTTTCCAAGCAGGGCCAGTACACCGAGCGCAAAGGCGATGTCTGTAGCCGTCGGAATACCGGCCCCGGCTTGCGTCGCTGTCCCTGCGTTGAGCGTTATATGAATCAGTGCCGGTGCAGTAATTCCACCAACAGCCGCCAACGCAGGAACCAAAGCGTTGCGGATATTGGACAGTTCGCCAGCACAAGAGAAATGGCCGTGCAAACAATCAGCAGAATTCCGCTCGACTTTTCTGAGTTGAAGAACTGTTGGAATGTGCTTGATAAAGTTCGTGGGTCGATGGACATGTCCTTCTTTAGATCGACACCTCAAACGTAAACGAATGTCTGGTTGGGCGCATACATCCAAGCTCAGGGGCGCTGCGCAGCGGCCCTGGGAGCGCAGTGTTAGGCAATGGTTTTGAGCGCATTGCCGTCCCGCCAGCGCCGACTTTGTGAAATTTAAGCCGGACTTCCATATTGATTATCTTGGTCAGAGCCCTTGCTTGCCCACCAAATAACTACAGGGATGATCCCAATTACCGTGAGCATAATGAGTTGCCACCATCCACTCCTGTTTGTGTCGTGCAGCCTTCTTGAACCTGCGGCGAAAACGGGAAGGAACACGGCAAGATTGACGATCATATTAAGGACTTCCGAATCATCGACGAGCATTGATCCCCAGCTAAGAAGGATTGTGAAGAGGTAGAACCACCAAAATTCTGGCCTTGATGCCCTGCCCTTGAAATCGACGTACTTCGCGAAACATGTAGCGATCGCTTTGCCAAATGTCATTTGTTCGCTTGGTGTATCAGGCGCACTCGGTGCCAAGATGTTGCCTCCACAACTACCGCAAAACTTCACGCCGTCAGCGTTTTCCTTGCCGCACTTTGAACAAAACATTTTTCTCTCCCATTCCCTACAAGTAGAGCCAGACAACATTGTCCGCTTGAAACGCCTAGTTAGCCGTGAATTACCAAAAGAAGCTGAATGGGCCTGGGTTACGCGACTTGTATTCAGCAAGCTTTTCATAGAATTCATCATCCGACATCAACACGATGCGAATCCACTCCACGAATGCTGCAATAAACGGAACATAGGTCCAGAACGTAGCAAGGTAGACAATGCCCCATCCCCACGAACCCATATAGAACTTATGCGCCCCAAATCCACCCAAGAATATCCCCCAAAGCGTGACCGCAGCTTTGCTCTTCTCGCCTAACGGGGCCGCGGTTGCGTTTCCAACCGCTTTATAGATTGCAACTGCAGTTTTCTCATGTGCGTCGAAATCAACCCACATCCCCCTGGCAGGTGGTGTATCCCCTCGCCATTCCGCGCCTGTGAATGTGAATCTGGAACCATCCGCTACCGATATGACGCCTTCATTCTTCTGAACCGAAAAATCCAAGATCTGACCTTTCACGCACTACTCCTTTTGTTGTTGTTGGAATCGCTAGCTATAGAGCTGGTGACGGCTAGCAGTTCGTAAAAAAATCCTGCGGCCTTTTGTTAAAAATTAGGAGGCTGGCCCTTTTATTTATTGATAGGACTGAGCTTAATTCATATCTCGCTGATTTTCCTAAGGGTTTCTAGAGCTCATTTTTGGGCAATCTTGATAGTGAAGCCATTGGCCTTAAATAGATTGGAAAATAAGGCCGTGCGGGTATCCAGACCTACCGTTGGCTGGACTATGCTCGGTTCGCCCCGTATCCTTGGCCCATAAAACCACAATCATAAATTCCATAAAATACATCTGTTTGTGAGGGCCGCACCATGTTCATCACGAAGAAACATCTGTCCCGCAGGCACCTGATTCGTGGCGCTGGTGTTGCGTTGGCCCTGCCGTTGCTCGATGCCATGGTGCCGGCCCTGACCGCGCAGGCGCAAACCGCTGCAGCCCCAAAGCTGCGCACCGGCTTCTTCTATATTCCACACGGCGCGATCATGGGCAATACCGCGCATGGTCCGGCGCTGGATAGTTGGACGCCGAGTGGTAGTGGTGACTCATTCAAGCTCAGCCCCATCCTGAAATCGCTCGAACCCTACAAAAAATACGTCACCTCGTTTGGCAATCTTGAAAATGCGGCCAGTGCTGGTTCTGTACACTCGATCAACCCGGCCACCTGGTTGAGCGGTGTGCGGCCTGACACCTCCGCTGCCGGCGCGAGCATGCACATTACGCTTGACCAGGAAATTGCCCAGCACATTGGCCAGGACACTGCGCTGCCCTCGCTGGAACTGGCGGCAGAAACCACAGTTCAGGTTGCGGCCTGTGGTGGCGGCTCCGGTGGTTGCTACTACAGCAGCACCTTGTCGTTCCGCAACGCCAACTCGCCGTTGCCGATGGAGTTCAATCCGCGCAAAGTGTTCCTGCAACTGTTTGGTGAAGGCGATACGTCAGCAGAACGCGAAGCCATCATCCAGCAGAAGGCCAGCCTTCTTGATTTGATCGCCACCCGCACCAAAGCACTGGAAGGTTCGCTGGGTGCTTCCGACCGCATCATTCTCGAAGGCTATCTCGACACAGTGCGTGAAATTGAACGGCGCGTGGACTTGGCGGCCTCGCAGGATCTGAGCAACCTCGAAGTTCCGACTGCGCCGGTGGGCGAGCTCGACAACTTCGACGAACAAGTAAAACTGTTGTTCGACTTGCTCGCGCTCGCGTATCAAGCCGACCTTACCCGCGTGGCGTCCTACATCATGGTCGCCGAAGGCACCAACCGCACGTACAACCATATCGGCGTGCCCGATGCCTTCCATCCGTTGTCGCACCACGCCAACGACCTGGAGCGCCTGCGTAAGCTGGTGCTGATCCAGAGCTACCACGTTGAACGCTTTGCTGCCTTCATTGAGAAGTTGGCAAATACGCCCGATGGTGACGGCTCGTTGCTCGACCACTCGATCTTCATGTACGGCTCCAACATGAGCAACAGCGACATGCACAACAACTATCCTGTGCCGAACATGCTCGTGGGTGGCGGCAATGGCAGCATGAAACTCGGCGGCCAGCATTTGACGTTACCGGAGAAGACCCCGCTCGCCAACCTGCACCTCACCGTGCTGCAGAAGGCCGGTATTGAAATGGACAGCTGGGCGAACAGCACCGGCATCATCGCGGGAGCGTAGGCAGTAGTGAACAAGCCGTATCACCGCAGGACAATTCTGAAAAGTGCATTTGCCGCAAGCGCCATGCTGGGCCTCGCTCCGTGCGTGCGTGCCGCCGCCGCGGGCATTAGCCAACTGCAGAGTACGCTTAGCCTGATCAACGACACCGGCCCCAACGTACTGGCGATGACGACCGGCGAAGGCCTGATCCTTGTCGACAGCGGCGCGCAGGCGGGCGGCGAGATGTTGCTGCAGCATGTGCAGGCGCTCGCGCCGAACGGCAGGGTCACACTGTTCAACACGCACTGGCATGATGAGCAAGTTGGCGGCAACGAAGCACTCGGCAACGCTGGTGCCACGATTATCAGCCACGAAAAAACCCGGCTGCATCTCGCCACCGATTATTTCCTGCCGAACGAAGAACGCTACCAGCGGGCCTTGCCTGCGGCTGCACAGCCCACCAAGACCACGTATACCAACGACACCTTGAGCGTCGACGGCGAAACCATCGACTACGGCTACCTGCAGCAAGCGCACACCGATGGCGACATCTATGTGTTCTTCCGCAATGCCAACGTGCTGGCAGTGGGCGACGTCGTTTCACCTGCGCGTGATCCGGAACACGACTGGTTTGGTGGTGGCTGGATCGGCGGCAGAGTGGATGCGATGGACCTGATTCTGTCTCTGGCCGACGCTGCGACGAAGATCGTGCCCGCGTTCGGCCCGGTAGTAACGAAAGCCGATGTGCAGGCAGAGCGCGACATGATGGCGTTCCTCTACGACAAACTCGTTGAACAGATCCGCATGGGCTTTGAAGCGCAGGATTCACTCGACTCCGGCGTCATGAACGGCCTCTTGCGCACCTTCAACGATCCTTACAAATTCCTGTACGACGCGCACAAAGGCCTGTGGGCGCATCACAACAAACTTGGCCCCAACATTGTTTAAGAGTTGCACGGGAGTTCCACCATGCGTCACTTCTTGCTCGCTGGTTTGTTCGTAACCCTGCTCGCCTGTTCCGATTCCACGCAAGTCGCTTCCGCACCTGCTGCTTCAGCCGACCCGGCTGCTGCAATCGCCGCCGAAAGTGCGCGTCTTACCGTCTGGCTCGATGAGCAATTCCAGCAGGAACTCGATTTCAGTCCCGAGTGGAAAACGTCGCTGGGTGACAAGAGCGATTACGACAAGCTCGACAACGCCTCGGAAGCAGAGCAAGACCGGCAGATGGAATGGCGGCGGGGCAGTGTGGCCGCGATGCGCACCGGGTTCGCTTACGAAAAACTGAATGACGAAGCCAAGACTTCCTTTGATCTCTGGGCGTATGCCCTTGCACAGGCCGAAAGCGCTGCGCCCTTTCGCCGCCACGGCTTCATCTTCGGCCGTGGTGGTCCGCATGCCGGGCTGCCGAATTTCCTGATCAACTTCCACCGTGTGGACGATGTGAGCGACATGCAAGCCTATATCGCCCGCCTGAACGGTATCGATGAGGTCATGGCACAGTACCTCGACCGGTCACGCCGTGCGGTCGAAGACGGCGTAAGACAACCCCTCTTCAATTACGATTTCGCCATTGCCGAGATTGGCCGCGTGACGACAGGTGCTCCGTTCACGGAGACAGGCGATTCACCTTTGTGGTCCGATGTGCAGACCAAGATCGCCGCGCTGCAAACGGCGGGAACCCTCACCGCGGAAGAAGCGGCCACATTAACGGCGGCGGCGCGGGCAGCGCTGCTCGACGCTGTGAAGCCTGCCTATGACGAAGTACTCGCCTGGCTGGAAGCGGACCGTGGCAATGCGCCGATAGAGCAGGTAGGGGCGTATACATTGCCGAATGGCGAGGCCTATTACAACGACCGCCTCTTTCAGATGACCACGCAAGTAATGACGGCCGATGAAGTGCACAACATCGGCCTTGCCGAAGTCGCCCGCATCCGCACCGAAATGGAGACCATCAGGGAGCAGGTTGGCTTCACCGGCACGCTTGCCGAATTCTTTGTGTTCATGCGTGAGGATGAGCAGTTCTATTTCCCGAATACCGACGAAGGCCGCGAGGGCTATCTCGAGCTGGCCCGCACCTATCTCGATGGCGTTGCCGGCAAGCTGCCGGAGTATTTCGGCATTCTGCCCAAGGCGGGTTTGGAAGTGAAAAGGGTTGAAGCTTTCCGCGAGCAGGATGGAGCCGCGCAGCATTATTTCTCCGGCACGCCGGATGGTTCGCGCCCTGGCATCTTCTATGCCCATCTGTCCGACATGCGCGCAATGCCGCGCTACCAGTTGGAGAACATTGCCTACCATGAAGGCAATCCCGGCCATCACATGCAGATTTCGATTGCGCAGGAACTGACGGGCCTGCCGCGCTTTCGCACCCAGTACGGCTACACCGCTTACATTGAAGGCTGGGGTCTGTACGCCGAGGCACTCGGCAAGGACATGGGCTTTTACCAGGATCCCTATTCCGACTTCGGGCGACTCGCGGGCGAAATCTGGCGCGCGATCCGGCTTGTGGTGGATACCGGGATACATTCGAAGCAGTGGACTGAAGAACAGGCCGTGCAGTACTTCCTCGAAAATTCACCACAGCCCGAGTCTGCTGTGCGCTCGGAAATCCAGCGGTATATCGTCACACCCGGCCAGGCTACCGCGTACAAGATCGGCATGATGAAGTTCCAGCAACTGCGGGCCCAAGCGCAGGCCGAGCTGGGCGACCGCTTCAGCATGGGTGATTTTCACGATACGGTATTGGGTGGCGGCAGTTTGCCGCTGCCGGTGCTGGAAGCGCGTGTCGCGCGCTGGATCGAAACCACTAAAAACCAGAACTGAAGCAGAATGTTCATTGCCATTATTATCGTTTTCATCATTGCCTACGCTGCTATTGCGCTGGAGCATCCGCTCAGCATCAACAAGTCGGCTTCGGCACTGCTCGGTGCGGGGCTGTTGTGGACGATTTATGCAGTGGCCATGAACAATCCCGAACTGGTGGGCGAACAGCTGGGCGAGTCGTTGATCGGTACTGCACAAATCGTATTTTTCCTGATGGGCGCCATGACCATCGTTGAGGTCGTTGATGCGCACAACGGCTTCGACGTTATTACGTCCCGCATCCGCACGACCCGGCTCCCGTCACTGATGTGGCTGGTGGGCTTCGTTACTTTTTTCCTCAGCGCGGTGCTGGATAACCTCACCACGACGATCGTTATGATTTCACTGATGCAGAAGCTGCTCGCCAAGCATGACGAGCGGTTGTTCTTCGCGGGCCTCATCGTCATCGCCGCGAACGCTGGCGGTGCCTGGACACCGATAGGGGATGTCACTACGACAATGTTGTGGATCGGTGGGCAGATCACCACTCTGGCGATCATGAAGGGCGTGTTTGTACCTGCCATGGTCAACATGCTCGTGCCACTGAGTGTGGTCGCTTATATGCAACGCGGCCGCATGGTGGTTCCGCCGCAAGGCGCAGGGAGCAGACAGAAAACTGACACCACGGCCTTTGAACGCAATCTCATGTTCTTCATGGGGGTGGGCATTCTCATTGCGGTGCCCGTGTTCAAAACCCTGACACACCTGCCGCCATTTATGGGCATCATGTTCGGACTTGGTCTGTTGTGGCTCACGGGGGATCTGATACATGGCAACAAAGATGAACACGTGCGCAAACCGCTGACACTGGTGCATGCTCTGAGCAGGATCGACCTGAGCTCGCTGGTGTTCTTCATCGGGATTCTACTGAGTGTTGCCACGCTGGAGCATACGCATATTCTGGCAGCGCTGGCACAGTGGCTTGATGCATCCGTGGGGCGACTGGACGTGATCGTGATCCTCATCGGGCTCGTCAGCGCTGTGGTGGACAACGTGCCCATCGTTGCCGCGTCCATGGGCATGTACAGCCTGGAGCAGTATCCGGCTGATCACTTTCTATGGGAGTTTATGGCGTATGCCGCTGGTACCGGTGGCTCAATCCTGATTATCGGCTCTGCTGCCGGCGTGGCCGCCATGGGCCTCGAGAAAATCCATTTCTTTTGGTACGTGAAGCGGATCAGCGCACTTGCGCTGCTGGGCTACGTGGCCGGTGCTGGGGTCTATCTTGTACAGTACGCCCTGACGCATGGATGAGCTGCGAACTTTATCCAGAACCTTCCAACACTTCTTTAATTCGGAAAAGGCGAGCGGCATTCTGCTGATCGTCTGCACGGCCATCTCGCTACTTCTCACTAACTCCGCATTCGGAACTGACTATACCAGTGTTTGGCATATGCGGGTTGGCGGCCTTAGTGTGGAGCATTGGATCAACGATGCGTTGATGGCAATTTTCTTTCTGCTTATCGGCCTTGAACTTGAACGTGAACTGTACAGCGGTGAGTTGTCCAACATCCGCAACGCCCTGTTGCCAGCGTTTGCAGCAATCGGTGGAATTGCCGCGCCGGCGCTGATTCATTTCGCGTTTAATGCAGGCACGGCCATGCAAGCCGGCATCGGCATTCCGATGGCCACCGACATTGCCTTTGCGCTCGGCGTACTGGCGCTGCTTGGTAAGCGGATTCCGGTTTCGCTCAAAGTGTTTGTGGTGGCGTTCGCAGTTATCGATGACTTGTGCGCAATCATCATCATAGCGGTGTTCTATACCGCACAACTGCAGATTGGCTATCTACTGTCTGCGCTGGGCGTTTGGGCTTTGCTGTGCGGCTTGAACCGTGGCTTCCGCGTGATGGCCATGACGCCTTATTTGTTGGGCGGAGCATTGATGTGGTTCTTTATGCTCAAGTCAGGCGTACACGCAACGGTTGCCGGGGTGATGCTGGCCTTTGCCATTCCCTACTCGGCAAAGACTGACGATGAAGCATCACCCTCGCACCGGCTCGAACATATGTTGCACAAGCCGGTTGCGTTTATCATCCTGCCGATTTTTGCGCTCGCGAATACGGCAATCTTCATCGGTGCAGACTGGATGCAAGAGCTGGCAAGCACAAACAGTCTTGGCATAGCCATCGGCTTGCTTGCTGGTAAACCACTGGGAGTGACACTGTTCTGCTTAGCCGCTGTTGCCAGTGGCCTGTGCCGCCTTCCTGCCGATTTGGGTTGGCGTCACATTATCGGCGCGGGATTGCTTGGCGGTATTGGCTTCACCATGTCCATCTTCATCACCAATCTTGCTTTCGCTGGCGATGCCGGGCACGTAAACGCTTCCAAAATGACGATTCTGCTGGCGTCATTGGTGTCGGGACTTTTTGGATTTCTGTGGCTCAGGTTCCGGAGCGGCGACTCACGGTAGCGGGGCGAGTGGCCCTGCTGCCGGCACCGCCTGCGTGTTGGCAAGCGGCCCCAGTTCGGCTGCCACGCCGCGCGCAATTGCTGCGGTTTCACTGCCGGCTTGGAAACAGGTGAAGTCTGGCCGATCGCGCCACGATAGCGGGCCGCACAAGCGTACGCCGGCGTTCAACGTGGCATCGTGCACGATGTTGATCGCACGCTCATAATCCGGATCACCCTGCCGGTAGCCGGTGAAGTTGGCGAGATCGCCGCTGGCCGCGAACAGGGCGGAGACACCTTCCACTTGGGCGATCGCCTCGGCGTTCTGCAAGCCTTCCAGCGTTTCAATCATCAGAATCAGTACGATATTGTCGTTAAAGGTGCTGCGATAACCGCCGGGCACACTTCCCCACATGGCCGCATCAAAGGCTTGACCACCGCCGTTGCTGCGCCGGCCGAGCGGCGGGAAGTAAGTCCAGTTGCGTGCGGCGATGGCTTCTTCCACGGTATCAACAGTCGGGACTACGATAACCATGGCACCAGCATCAAGTGCGTGCTGGATTTCGCGTTCGTCGGTATAGGCCACACGCGTGCCGGGCACCGCTTTTGCGTGCGGGCAGGTGCGCCACATGCGTGCTGCCGCGTCCCAGTCGCGCGCCGAGTGTTGCATTTCGGTCCAGATGAAATCGTAGCCAGCATTCGCCATTGCGCAGTAGATCGCGGGATCGGTCGTGGCGAACAGCGTGCCGCCCGTAACCTTGCCACCCTGCAGCAACTTCAATTTGACCGGATTCCAGATTTGCGCGCCGTCGGGGGCATTGAACACCGTGCCGTATTGCCACGATTCCGGTGTAAACAAGCCCTGGTTGTTGGCACCAGCAGGTGCCGTATTCAAGGCCTCGCTGTCGATCCCGGCCGGGGCTGCCAGTGGGAACTGGGTGGTGCCGGCTGCGGCATTGTTTGCATAAGGATCGGCGCCAGCAGGTGCAGTTTGTTGCGCATGCAACAGCGGTGCTGCACCTGCCAGCGTCAGGACGGTTAAAAACGGCAAAGTCTTCACGTGACTTACTTGCCGATCGTTGCCATCAGATCTGCCTTGGTCTGGTCAATGGCATTGGCATGCACGGCGATATAGGTGTCAAAGTCGATACCATTCGCATCGACATAGTTCGCCAGGTCGATGACAAAGGGGTTTGGCATCGCACCTGCCACTGGCAAGGTAAAGTCGGCCTCGAACATCAGCAGACCCGGAATCACCGCCACCAACATGCCGTCAGTGTGCAGGTTTGGAATGGAGTGCAGTTCCAGCCTGCGGTCGCCGTTTTCGATTACGTATGGCCAAGTGGTGATGTTTTCGAACTTCGGCGCCAGCGTTTCCTGACCGAGCAGCGTGCGCGGTGTGGACAGTGCCATGTTCAGGAAGTCGACGTTGTTCTGGTGCGTGATGATCGTCGAACCTTCGCGGACGAAGGGCACGAGACCGCCGGTGTGGTCGGAGTGCGGATGCGAGTTGATGATGTAGCGGATCTCCTTGCCCGGCAGAATGCGCTTCACTTCCGCCAGAATCTCGTCGCCACGTGCTTCAGGCTGCCCGGCTTCGAACACCGCAACGAAGTCGTTGAAATCAACAGCCATGGCCTGGTAGCCACCGGTAATCAGGTAAACACCGGGCGCGAGTTCCTGCGCGAGTTCAGCCGGAGCTGCAGCCGGCGCGCCACCTGGAGGCGGGCCGGGAGGAGCTGCCGGTGGTGGCACCGCCAACAGTTCAGCGGCATTCGCGGGATTCACGCTTGCTGCGGTTACGTTGATACCAAAGATGCCGCCGCCACCGCGATGCTGTTCGATAGTGGCCGGCACTGGCACGCCGCCCATGTCGGCATAGCCGCTGTAGACGTTGGTGACCAGCATATCGCCCATGAATGCATCTTCAACGCGGGTTTCGACGCGCTGCACCATATTGTCGGCACCGACGTAACCGGTGACGGTGTACTGCAAGCCTGCCGGTGATAACGGTGCTGCGGGCTGGAAGGTGATCGCGGTTACCGCGGCACCATCAACAGTTGCTGCAGCCCCAGTCGCGTTGTTCGCTTGTGCACCTTTCAGGAAGCCCCACGGTGTCAGCCAGTATTCGAGCTGCTGGCCCCATGCAGCGGTTTCCGGTGTGACGTTTTGCTGGTAGACGCCGGCAACCGCTGGTTCGAGGAACAGGTTGGAAGCGAAGGTGTCACCCGTTGCACGTGATGCGGTGGTAGCGAGGTCAACGGTGCGCACATAGTTCGTAATTTCATCGTGCTCGGGCCACGGCGGGCTTGCGGTATGGGTCTGGCGAAAGCTGTTGCGGATGCGCCATGCAGTGCCGCTGTAGCTGATGCTCGTCAGTCCGTTCATGCCGTGCGCGGCGGCTACATCGGCCAGGTTGGCCAACACTGGCGCGGGTTCGGGCGCCGCTGCAGTTGCTGCCGGTTCCGTGGGTTCGCCGGAACAACCGGCGAGCAGAACCAGCGTGGATAATGCTGTGATCAGTGTTCTTCGTTGAAACATGACTCCCTCTCCTTCAATGTGATTGATGTGGTGTACCGGTTTCATATTACGTCTTTGCTATCTGCTTTTATTCCAGAGTTATCCTGCCAACTTTGCTGCGATGCCTGCTACGTGCTTGCCCTGAAAACGGGCGATGGTAAGTTCTTTTTCTGAGGGCTGCCGCGAACCGTTGCCGGCTATGGTGGAAGCGCCGTAAGGACCGCCACCACAGATTTCGCCCATCTCCTGCAATTCGGGAATGATGTAGGGCGTACCGACAATCACCATGCCGTGATGCAACAAGGTGGTGTGAAACGAAGTGATCGTAGTTTCCTGGCCGCCATGTTGCGAGGCAGTAGAGGTGAACACGCTGCCAACCTTGCCCACCAGTTTGCCGGTGAACCAGAGGCCGCCGGTTTGGTCGAGGAAGTTGCGCATCTGTGCGCACATGTTGCCGAAGCGGGTAGGGGTGCCAAAGATAATGGCATCGTAGTTGGCGAGTTCGTCGACTGTGGCGAGAGGCGCCTTCTGATCCAGCTTCGCGCCGGCCTTGCGCGCGACGTCTTCAGAGACCAGATCCGGCACGCGGCGGATATCTACAGTGGCGCCGGCACCGCGAGCACCTTCGGCCACGGCATTGGCCATCGTTTCAATGTGGCCATACATGCTGTAGTAGAGAACAAGAACCTTGGCCATGGCAGGCACTCCGGCAGTTAAATACGGGCCAATCTCCCACACTTCACTGCCCTTGCCAAGCCGAAACGGACTGCTGAAGCAGGAATCCCGTGAGGTCAGGCGCCGCTGGGTTGCTCGGCTTCCTGGTTGGTACGAAAGCCCTGTTCCAGCCAACCTTGCCAGCGGGTCACGGTTTCAGCGTCCGTGCGGCAACCGCCGTCGCTGGGAATAACGAAAGTATCGTCGGCGAGCTTGACCCAACCCATCGCGCCACCGTTACGGCCATCGGCCAGCGGGCAGTACATCAGGGTCAAGGTGTTGCCCGGTTCAAACGTACTGCCGGTAATGCCACGACCAACCAGTTGCGGCGGTGCCGCGCCCTCAAAACCCCACAGCGTTTCGCTGCCATCTTCGTTCTTCACATTGAGATAGAGCCATGAGTGCGGGTTGTTGAAAGCCCAGCGCGCGACGGTGCCGGTTACCACAACCTGCATCTCGCGGTTGAACATGCTGAAGGAATGATGCGCCAGTGCGCCAGCTGCAGCAGTCAGTGTGATGACCAGCGTAGCCAATGAGAATGCGTTGCGTGTTTTCATCGGGATCCTCTGTTGTAGCAAATTATTATTGTTCTGTTTGGTTTTACAGTGTGGTGTTGTAGATCGGGTCGCGCGTCTGGCCGGGCAGTTCCGGGAACAGTGTCGAGCCGCGCGGATCCTTGAATCCCTCTTCGCCGGGTAAATAGAAATTTGTGAAGCCGTTTTCGTCGAGATAGGAGTTGCTGCTCTGCTCGCACTCCCAGTGTTGCGGGCGATGTCCAGCAGCAGTCAGAGCCAGGGCATGCCTGAATGCGTAGATGGCATGCACAGGTTTGACGAAAGCGAATTTGTCATAAAAAGTGGCCTGAACTTCGAGCCGTTCGATGCCGTCGCCATACTGTTTGAGTTCCCAGGTTTCGATCGTTTCGAACTGGTTGCTGGTCATCGGCGACCAGCGCGTGAAATCGGCGGGCAGCAGGTACTTGGTATGCGTGACCAGCTTGTTGCCATCCCAGAAGCCGATGGTGTCACCCATCCATGAATGCGTGCCGTACAGGTTCTGGTGCTGCTGGCCGATGTAAACGCGACGGATCGAAGAAGCGAAATCGTTGATGTAATAGGATTCATGCGGCAGGTTGATGAATTCGTGTGAGTACGGTTCGAGCAACCAGCGCGGGATACCTGCAGGCTCGCAATGCGTGAGCCGGTCGTAGCGCACCTGGCCTTCTTCCTGTTGTTGTCTCCAGCGTTCCCTGTAGGCTACTTCGTATTCCGGTGTCAGCACACCTGCGCGCACCGTGCCACCGTTGAGGCCGCCATCGATAAAAATATCCATGTGGGTGTTGCCCGCGGTTTCCCAAAGACCTGCACCCCAGTTCGGCACTGATTCAAGCGTATGCTGCGTGCCGCCGTTGGCCTGTTCAAGCAGCCATGCGTAATGATCATCGGATGTTGCGAATTCGCGCGCGGGAGGAATGACTTGCAGCGGAGGCCCGTAACCGGCACCGAAAGAACCTTGGGCCGGGGCTTGTGCTGGTGCCTGCGCTTGGGCTTGGCTAATAAAGAGTGGGAGAACGGCCAACGCCGTAACACAAATTCTCCGGATGATTGTGGTCATAGAGCGTTGCATGGACTCTCCTTCTTGAGTGGGAGGTTAAAACGGTCAGCATCATGATACTGTTTTAACGCATCAATACAATATGTTCTCATCCGGCGCTATCGTCGGCGTTGGCCTGCGTCAGCGGAATAGCGCGGGGTCGATCGAGTCTGCCATCTGTTTGTACCCGGCATCGCCCGGGTGCAGCTTGTCTCCCGAGTCGTATTCGGCCTTTATGACACGTGGATTGCTGTCGTCGCGGATGGCTGCTTCGAAATCAATCACGCCATCGAACTCACCGCTGCTGCGAATCCATGCATTCACTTCGATGCGCGCTGTATCCTTCGCCGGCGTGTAGTAACCGGCAAAGGCGCCTTCGAACGGTGTCAGTGTTGCGCCAAATATCTTTACACCATGCGTATGCGCACGCGCGATCAGTTGGCGGTAGCCAGCAATAAGACTTGCGGCACTGGTATCTGCTGGGGGCGGACCTGCCGTACCCGGAAACGCGAAGCCGCCGGTACCGATGTCGTTGATGCCTTCGAGCAGAACAATGTGGGTGAGTCCGGGCGTGGACAATACATCGCGGTCAAAGCGCGTCAGAGCACTTGTTCCTGCGCCATCGCGCAGCACCTGGTTGCCGGAGATGCCGTGGTTGACGACAGCAATTTTGCGGCCTTCTGCGCCAGTAGCAACGCGCTCGGCGAAATGATCCGGCCAACTGTTGTAGGAATGCGGTGTGGATGCAGTGCCATCGGTAATCGAATCGCCGAGAGTAACCAGTACGGCGACATCTTCCGTGGTACTGACATAGACACCCGTCAGATACATATGGTTCGTGGTGAATTCAGCGCCATCCAGATCGGTTCTTTGCGTGAAATCGCCGGCGGTTGAGACATAAGCGCTGCGGCCCATGTGCATGGTAGACGGTGCTGTTTCCTCGGGCAGATAAATACTGATCGCGAGTTCAGCCAGATCCTCGACTGCGAGATCGATCGGGTCGCTGAGCGCCGGCGCACCGGCGGGAATGGTGATCGATGCTTCACCGCCAAAAGTCAGCGCGCGCAAGGAAGCGCGGTCGACATCGGATCCTCTTTCAGCCAGCGCCAATGTTGCAGCGCCGATTACCAGTGGTGTAGTGCCGAGTTCGTTCGAGAAACGAACTCGCAGTTGGTCGCCGCCAACGCTGATACGCAGCTTTTGGCGCAAGGTCTGGTTGACGAACGGTGTTGGCGCAGACGTCGGACCAAAGGCCTGAAAGCCGAAGGGGCTCGCACCCCAAGTGGCGATCCAGTGCTGCTCGTTCTCGGCTGCGCTTGCATCCAGTGCCAGCAAAGCGAACATGAGTGTGAGAAATGTAGTGTAGTGCTTGAACAGTTTCATGACGCGATCCTCTTCAAATCAAAGGGGTCAGAGCAAGTTGATCAATCAAAGGGGTCAGAGCAAGTTGATCTGCGATCAACTTGGTCTGACCCCGGTTTTATTCAACATCGGGTGCGCCGCGGGTTTCCCGCAGAAAGAAGGTTCCAATAACAACAGTCATCAGCGCAATGCCAATCGGATACCACAGCCCGTAATAGATGTCGCCGGTGTAGGCCACGAGCGCAAACGACACGGTGGGCAGGAAGCCACCGAACCAGCCGTTGCCGATGTGGTAGGGCAGCGACATCGAGGTGTAGCGAATGCGTGCCGGGAACAATTCCACAAGCCACGCCGCAATCGGCCCGTACACCATCGTTACATAGATGACGAGAATGGTGAGAATCAGCAGCACCATGCCGTGGTTGATCCGGGCAGGATCGGCACTGGCCGGATAGCCTGCCGTGTTCAGCGCGGCAGTTACTTCGCGGCCGAACGCAGCGCTGCGTTCGGCGAATTCGGCTGTGGGCAAGCCTGCCCCTTCGAATGAAGGAATCACCGTGGTGCCGATGCGCACAGAAGCAACAGCTCCCGGCGCGTCTTCATTCGCATACGGAATTCCGGCACGTGCGAGCTGACCTTTGGCAATGTCGCAGGATGCGCTGAACACGGTTCTGCCAACAGGGTCGAACTGGAATTTGCAGGCATCCGCATCGGCGACAACCACAACCGGACTCTCGTTCTGCGCCGCTTCAATGGCCGGGTTCGCGTAGGAGGTCAATGCATTGAACAGCGGGAAATAGGTGAGTGCGGCGATCAGGCAACCGGTCAGCACTACCGGTTTGCGGCCAACCTTGTCCGACAGCGCACCGAACACGATGAAGAACGGCGTACCCAGAATCAGCGCACCTGCGATCAGCAGATTGGCGGTGAAGGCATCGACCTTCAGCATCTGGGTCAGGAAGAACAGTGCGTAGAACTGCCCGCAATACCACACCACTGCTTGCCCGGCAGTGCCGCCAAACAGGGCAAGAATCACTATTTTCAGATTGGGCCAGCGTGCGAAGGATTCGGTGAGTGGTGATTTGGAGGTGCGGCCTTCCGCTTTCATTTCCAGAAAAACCGGGGACTCGCTCAATTGCATGCGGATATAAACCGACACACCCAGCAGCAGTATCGACAGCAGGAACGGAATCCGCCAGCCCCACACATCGAACTCGGCACCGAGCAGGCTTCTGCAGGCAAGTATCACCAGCAGGGACAAAAACAAGCCGAGTGTTGCCGTGGTCTGAATCCAACTTGTGTACAGCCCGCGCTTGCCGGGTGGCGCGTGCTCTGCCACATACGTTGCAGCGCCGCCGTATTCACCACCGAGTGCGAGCCCTTGCAAAAGTCGCAGTGCCACCAAAATGATGGGTGCCGCTACACCGATAGAAGCGTAAGACGGCAGCATACCAACCAGCGCCGTGGATACACCCATGATGACAATGGTGATCAGGAAGGTATGTTTGCGCCCGATCATGTCGCCCAGCCGCCCGAAAATCAGCGCGCCGAAGGGCCGCACCGCAAAGCCTGCTGCGAAGGCGAGCAGCGCAAAAATAAACGCGGTGGTTTCGTTGACGCCTGCGAAGAACTGGCGACTGATGATGGCGGCGAGTGAGCCGTAGAGATAAAAGTCGTACCACTCAAACACAGTACCGAGCGATGAAGCAAAAATGACACGGCGGTGGGCTTTGTCGATCACGCGGAGCGGCTCCTTATCTCGGACTCTAGCCGGGGGCTCTTGTTGGGACATGCAGGATAAACAGCCCGATAGATCACGTCCAGCTGGATGCAACACTATTGTGGAAGCCAGCTGTGGAAACCAGCGCCGGCGAATATTTCAACTGCTTAGAACTGCCACTCGACCCCGGCCTGCCAGGTACGCTGCATGCCGGGGATCAGGCCGCGGCTCATGTCGACCACGAACAACTTGTCAGTGAGATTCTTGCCGGCCAGGAATACAGTCCAGGCGGAGGCGGGAGCGCGGTAATTCACACTCAGGTTGTAGACCGTGTACTGCGGGATCAGGCCGCGCTGTCCGTTGGCTGCAACTGCGCGACTGTTAAGGTCGTCGCTGTACATCTCAGCCACGTGCACCAGTTCGACTTGCGCACGCAGTCCCTTATGCAGCGCGACCCCAACGGTCAGCGCCAGCGTATGCTCAGGCGTGTACGGTAGACGGTTGCCGTGCACGCTGACACCAGGCGTCACGGATGATGTGCGCACACCGGTATATTCGGCGTCGTTCACCCATGTCCATGACAGGTTCACGAAGGGATTGAATACGTTTGCGCTGAAATCACGGTCAAGTTCCCACGATGCCATCAGTTCGACGCCACCGTGCAGGGTTTCGCCCGCTGAAGTCAGCGTAGCGCCAGTGCCGCCGGCAATGCTGGCTGGCACGATCTGGTTGGCAAAATCCATCCTGAACAAAGCGGCTTCGACACTCAGGTTACGATCGTTGGCGTAGCGAATACCGATTTCGCTGTTCAGGCTCTGCTCTGAATCGAGATCAATGCTGGTACCGTTGGAGTTGCTGATGACGTCTTCCACGCGCGGCGGACTGAAGCCTTCATGTATGCCGGCAAACAGCACGGCACCCGATACGAGCTGGAGGGTAGCGCCGAGTCCTGCCAACGTTTCCGTCACATTGGAGGAGCCCGCTGCATTGTTCAGGTTGTTGCTGCGACTGTAGTCGATGTCTTCATGACGCACGCCGGGCGTCACGGTGACAGCGCCGAACGTGAAACTGTTTTCGATGAACCACGACAGCACTTCAACGTCGCGCTCGTTGTTTTCGCGCACACCGCCGTTGATGCTGGTGCCTGGTTTGCGCCCTGTTGCCGTGTCGGTGTTGATTTGCAGGCGGTCCTGCTCTTCTTCTTGAAACCGCAGTCCGAGTTTGAACTCGCCAAGGCGATGACCGACTGCCAGACGTGGCTCAAATCCAAACACTTCATAATCGCGCAGACGGCCTTCGGTGCCACAGTTGGTCAGCAGATTTGTCATGCTGGCGCAGGCGGGATCGCTACTGTCGCTAGGCCGCTGTGCCGAGTTGCTGGACTGGCGCCACCAGTCGCGATGGAACTCGCTGTGATAGAGCGCCGTGTCGAGTTGTACCAGCTCTGCCAGCGCCCAATGGTGCACCAGCGAAAGGCCAGTGCGTTCGGCTTGGAACTTGTCATTGACGAAGGGATTCGCGCGCGGATTCGCTGCGTATTCGGCTGCGGTCAAACCGGAGTAGGGCACGTCGGAGTCTTCCTGGTAGTGCGAGACCTTGAAGGTTAGTGCTTGCTGCGCGCCGAGTTGCTGCACCACTTTCAGGTTGTAGTCTTGCACCTCGAAATCCATGTGTGCACGCGCGCCCTCGGCTTGCTTGTGTACGAACTGCAACAGCACGCCGGTTTCGGCACCGTCAGCGCCAAAGGTATTGCCGACTTCACCATAGACTTGGGCGTAACCGTCGGTACCGGTGGCAGCACGCAGTTTGGCGGACAGCTCCGGTGTCGGATTCGGGGTCAAGTAATTGACCACGCCGCCTACCGTATGGGGCCCGAAGCCAATCTGCGCCGAGCCTTTCAACACTTCCAGACTGCTGAAGCGTTCGATGGTCGGATGGTAGTAGCTGGCGTTGTCGCCATAGGGACTGTAGGCCAACGGCAGGCCGTCTTCGAGCAGCAGCACTTTGGTTGAGCGCGTCGGGTTCAAACCGCGGATGCCGATGTTCGGGCGCAAACCGAAGCCTTCTTCCTCGCGCGCGAATACGCCCGGCACGCGCCGTAGCACTTCGTTAATGTTGAAAGCGCGGGCGTTCTGGATATCGGCAGCCTTGACTACGCTGGCCGCCCCGCCAATGCGGGCCTGTTGCTGCGCATTACCGACCACGACAATTGTGGGGATTGCGTCATCTTTGGGCTGTGCCGCGACTAGACCTGTATAGGGGCTTGCCAAGGCGACGAGCAGTGCTTGGGGGAGCGTGCGTAGCAGGCAGCGGGTGGGAAGCATGCGGATAGCCTCATTAATATAATGCACTGTGAGTAGCAGGGCTCTAATGGCCAAGTCTAGATGATAATCTATATCTAAATGATATTCATTATCATTTAAAAGGAAAAAGGGATAGCCCGTCAAGAGTAAAAGGCAGGGTGATTGAGGCAGGTTCGGGCTACCAGGGGCGGAAGAGGTGGTGGCACAGTGGGTCGGTGGCTTTGTTTGGAAAATTTTGGCCCGTCCCGATTTTTCATGCTAGTTTGAACGCCATGTTCAACTGAGAAGGTAAAGGGGGTGATCCAATGTCTAGTGATAAATGTGTGGTTGCAACGGCTTTTGGTTCTGTTCGCGAGGTGCTGGGCTAACATCAGCACTGATGACTGAACCCTGTCTACACAGAAGTAAGTCAGAAGTATGTCAGTAGACAGTTCTGTTGGAACTGCCGATCACGAAAGGGGGCCAAAGAGGCCCCCTTTTTTTTGTTTCAGAATTGCGGGGTGTGTCGCAACCAGGCGCTTACAGTGATCACGCGCTGGGTGGCCTTCACCAGTTGCCGGCAGGCGCGCTTGGCCTGGTTGATGTACTGCAATAATACGTCCACGCCTTCCATGTCCAACTCACCACGCGCTGCGCTGCGCAATATCTCATCTTTCAGCTTGCGGTAAAAAATTTCCACTTCGTCATAGGATTGCATACCCGGTTTCAGCGTTGCTGAATTGCCAAGATCCTGAGCTGCCAGATGACGATGGACGCAAGCGAGGAATTCCTCAAGCGCAGACAGCACTTCTTTATGCAGGTTCTGGCGTGCGCTGCTGTTCATCAGCGCGATGTCTTCAACAATGTCGATAGCAAGCAGAAATTGCTGGGTGGATTCCATCAGGTTGGCCAGCGTGGCTGACAACACCGGCGTCAGTTCGGTGCGGCTGAGCTCCACGGTGAATTTGCCTACCTCGTCAGCGAGTTTGCGCACGATGCGGTGCTCTTCGAAGGTCTGCGGATGTTCCTGATGAAAATGCAGACTGATCTCGATAGCCTTGAGCGTGTGGTGATTGATACGTGAAACTTCCCGCACCACGGCATCCGTTGCCAGATACGGCAGGCTCAACAAGGACTTGTCCAGATGCTGAGGGTTGGCTGCAAGCTCTTCCGGCGTTGAGAAACGGCGTTGCAATTCCCTCACCAAACGCGGGGTGAAAGGCCACATCATGGCCACACCAAAGAAATTCAAGACTGTTTGGAAGATCGCAATGGTCACTACCGGCGTGGCCGCCAGTCCGAGCAGTCTTTCCACGCCGTGCGTAAGTGAAAGCAGGGGGCCGAGAATGAAAATGCCGACAAGGGCTGATGCCACATTGAAGATGACATGGCTATAAGCCACCCGTTTCGCGTTGGGCGTCGCCCCGATCACTGACAGCAAGCCGGTCGTCGTGGTGCCGATGTTGGCGCCGATCACGATTGCGGCCGCAGTCTCGATCGGCACGAACCCGCCTGCCGCTGCGCTCAGCGTGATGACCAGTGCGGCTGTCGATGATTGCATCAACGTGGCCAGCACGACGCCAATCAGTACGTAGAGCAACAGCCAGGGCAGACTGGAATGGTCCAGAGCCGGAAAATCGCCACTGATCACCGGATGCTCGAAAGCCCCTTTCAGGTAACTGATGCCGAGAAACATCAGACCGAAGCCCACCAGGGCGATGCCGGCATGTGTGCGCCGGGTATGGACGCCGGTGAATTTCAGCAGGGCGCCGAGTCCGATCAGCGGCAGGGCCAGCGCGGCGATATTGAACTGGAAGCCAATCAGCGCCACCACCCAGCCGATAATCGTCGAGCCGACATTGCTGCCGTAGATCACCCAGATCGCGCGCTCAAGGCTCAGCATGCCGGCGTTCGCAAAGCCGATGGTCGCAACCGTAACCGCGCCGGACGACTGCACGATGCCGGTCACGACAATGCCGGCCATGAAGCCGCGCAGACGGGTTCGGGTCCAGGTGCCGAGGATTTCGCGTAGCGCATTGCCCGAGGCCAGCTTGAGGCCGTCGGTCATCAGCGCCATGCCGATGAGCAGCAGGCCGATGCCGCCGATGAGATTGCCGATTATTCCAGTCATATTTTTATCGAATCAGGGTCTAGCAGGGAGTCGCATGTCCAGGCATATCCACAATTATTCCACACAAAACTGCAATGCTCGCGTTATGAAAAAATCTGCCCGTTTTGCTTTTATTCTGGTTCTCGCCTGTGCCGCCCAGGCCATTGCCCAGACGCCTCCCGCCATTGCAGAAAAGCAGTTTCAGGCTATTCGCGTCGCCACTGCTCCTGTCGTCGATGGTGTGCTCGACGATGCGGTGTGGCAACAGGCCGAACCGATCACTGACTTTCACCAGATTCGTCCGGGCGATGGTACCGAACCCTCCGAACCGACCGAAGTCTATGTGATTTACACCGAGGACGCGCTTTATATCGGGGCGCGCATGGCTGACAGCGAACCCGCGTTGATCGCAGCACCAACTATTCGCCACGGTCAGGGGCTTGGGCCAGACGACCGGCTTGTAGTCATCATTGATCCGTTCAATACACGCCGCACTGGTTACCGCTTCGAAACCAATCTGAACGCTGTGCGGCACGACGCCTTGTATCAGAGCGTCAGTTCGTTCTCGGGCGACTGGCAAACGATTTGGGACACGCAGACCAGCCGCGATGAGAATGGCTGGAATGCCGAAATCGAAATTCCCTTCAAGTCGCTGCCCTTTGATCCCACCACCGAAACCTGGGGCTTCAATTTTGGCAGGGGCATACGCCGCAGGGGTGAAGAGCTGGCGTGGGTCTCGTACAACCGCGGCTACAACGCCGGCATCCTTGGCGCGATGACGGGCATGAGCGGCATGGATCAGGGCGTGGGTCTCGACATCGTGCCGTCGTTCTCGTTGTCACAAAACAAGCGCCACGCGCTGAATGTCAGTGACAAGTCGGAGCAACCTTCACTTGATGCTTTCTACCGCCTGACCTCTTCGCTCAACGCAGCACTCACGATCAACACCGACTTCTCTGCAACCGAAGTCGATAATCGGCAAGTGAACCTGACCCGTTTTAATCTGTTTTTCCCGGAAAAACGCGACTTTTTCCTCAACGATTCTGATTTGTTCCAGTTTGGCAACATCAGCAACTCCGGCAACAACGCGGTGTCCGCCGCCGCGCGCGAAAATGCGCGACCATACTTTTCACGCAAGATTGGCTTAAGCGCCACCGGCGCGCCGGTAGACGTCAACTACGGTGGCCGCATCAGTGGTCGCTTGGGGCGCTTCAACATTGGCACCCTGGCCATCAGGCAGGACGAGTTTGGTGCGGTCGATGCGTCCAATCTTTTTATCGCACGCGGGTCAGCCAATGTATTCGAGGAATCGAACATCGGCTTCATTCTCACCGACGGCAATCCCGGCTCGAATCTCGACAACACGGTTGTCGGTGCTGACTTCCGCTATCTGAACACGCGCCTCACAAGCGGGCGCCAGATCGAAGGCGATGCCTGGTTTCAGCAGTCGGAAACTACTGGTTTGAATGGTGACGACACTGCGTTTGGTTTTGGCTTGCGCTCACCTAACAATACCGGTGTGCGCGGCGGAGTCGGTTACAAGGAAGTGCAGCGCAATTTCAATCCCGCGATGGGCTTCGTTAACCGTACCAATATTAAGGATATGTTCGGAGATGTGGGCTACACCCACTATTTCGGCGGCAGTTTTCTGCAAACGGCGTATACCGGTATCGATGCGGAGCGTATCGAAGTAATCAATGGCGGCCTGCAGAGTCAGGTTGTGCAATGGCGGGTGCTCGAGATGGAAGCGAACACGCGTGACCGCATGGGGATTCAGTTCCAGCAGAGCCGCGAAGTGGTGGTGGTACCGTTTACCCTGTATGCGGAACCGGGCCGCACAGTTGTTATGCAGCCTGGCGATTACCGCTTCAATGAACAGTCCATCGGCTTCAACACCGCCAACCAGCGCACCTTCTCCGGCGGCCTGCGCCTGACCACCGGTGACTTCTACAACGGCACTCGCAATAACTTCAACACGTCGTTCACGTGGACGCAGTCGCGCTACTTCCTGATGTCGATCAACTACGACTGGAACGATATTGAATTGCCGCAAGGCGCTTTCACCACACGCTTGTCGAGCCTGTCGACCCAAGTTGCGTTTTCGTCACAGTTGTTCTGGGTGAGCCTGCTGCAATACGACAACGTGTCGGAGGAGTTTGGCATCAACACACGGCTGCAATGGATACCGAAGGCGGGGCAGGAAGGGTTTATCGTGCTCAACTACAACTTGCAGGACAAGGACAAGGATAATACCTTTCATTCCGCCGCAGCGGATTTGAGCATCAAGTTCAAATACACGTTCCGCTATTAATCCAGAATTTTATCCATAGAGTGTCCATAAGGAGCACCATGATGAGCTTTTCCAGAATTGCGGCCAACTGCCGGATTGTCTCGTTTGCACTGGCCGGACTGTGTGCGGCCATGCAAGTTGCTGCCGCCGAGCCGGAGCTTGCGCCACGCAATGCTGAGGGCAGAGTGCTAATCAGTAATCCGCCCGGACAAGCGAAAGGATTGTGGGTCCCTGATTACAGTACCAACGTACCGTTCTTCATTGTCGAAGACATTGCTTTCAAACCTTGGGCAAAAGGTTTGTTCGATGCGCGCCAGGCTCACGACCTGGAACCCCACGCACGCTGCAAGCCCTCTGGTGCCATCCGCCAGTTGTTGACCCCGTACGGTGTCGAAATTCTTGAAGTCGCGCCCTTGCAAAAGGTTTTTATCTTCGACATTGGTGGCCCGCATACTTACCGCGAAGTGTTTCTGGATGGCCGCGCCCATCCGGCTGATCCGGAACCCACCAACTACGGTCATTCCATCGGCTGGTGGGAGGGCGATACGCTGGTGGTCGATTCCATCGGGTACAACACCGACTTCTGGTTTGAGCGCATGGGTTTGCCCCACACGGAATCCGTCCACATCACGGAGTATTTCACCCGTCTGAACAAGAGCCGGCTGCAATACCGGTTCGTCATGGAAGATCCGCTGACTTACGAGCGTCCGCTCGAAGGTAATCTCGCGTTGAACTGGCGTGAAGGTGAAGAACTGTTTGAGTTCATGTGCCAGCAGTCAAATTATGCGCCGGACCTGATGGTCAATGAAAATATTGAGGCAATTGGCACCAATAGCCCTATTGTTCCGTAGCTTTGGCGTGTAATCAGGCAAAACCCGGTGTTGGCGCGCAGTGCTGCACAATGAAGCAAAATTGCAAAAATAGTGGAACAATCCTTGTATCGCGGTGTGTGGCTAGACCAGCAATAATCATAGGTCTATCCTTCGTTTACAAGTTTTTGCAAGAAAGGAACCAGTATGCGCCTCTCAATAAAATTCAAGTCGATTCCTCGGGTTTTCAGCACTATCGGGGCTTTTGCCCTGTTCAATCAGTGCGCCTTTGCCCAAGAGGCTGGGGTTGATACTGTTGCTCTCTTTGAGACCTACTGTACCAAGTGTCACAACTTGGATGATTATTCAGGCGGTATCGATCTCGAGGGAGTTGGTGCCCATAACATTGCCGAGTATCCGGAGATCGGCGAAAAGCTGATTAAACGCATTCGCGCCGGCATGATGCCCCCTGCGGGCGAAGACCGTCCAGAATATGCGGTTATGCAAAGTCTGGCGGCAAGCCTGGAGGAGAGCATAGACGCGCAGTCGGCTTTGCATTCGGGTCATCTCCCGGCCCCGGGTCTGCACCGGCTCAACCGCACCGAATATACGAACACCATCCGCGATCTCCTGGCCCTCAATATCGACGCCACGAAATTTCTCCCCCCGGATGACTCCAGCAACGGTTTCGACAACATGGCCGGAACCTTGACCAGTTCACCGGCACTGATGGAAGCATACCTGGCTGCCGCGGGAGATATCAGCCGTCTTGCGATGGGTACCGAGACTGCGCCCACGCTGGCTGTGTTCGATGCGCCGCATGACACCTCCCAGAACGCGTACATCGAAGGGCTGCCATTCGGAACCCGCGGCGGCATGCTGATCGAGCACGAGTTCCCGGCCGATGGGGACTATATCTTCACCGTGAAAGGCATGACCGGTTATTTCACCGCTGTGCTGGGGAACGTTCTGGGCGAGAAGCTCGAGGTTACGATCGACGGCGAGCGCGTGTACCTGTACGACTGGGATACGGAGATCAAAAACAAGGAAGGCAACGGCGGCCGGACACCGTCAATCCCGATCAAGGCTGGTTTCCACAAAGTTGGCGTAACCTTCATCGCCACCAGCGACCTGCCCGACACCGGGCTGAACCGGTCGTTTGTGCGCACCATGAATTCGCCGGGTTCCATTTCGGGCTACACCTTCTACCCGCACGTCGGTCAGGTTTTCATTGAAGGGCCGTTCAACGGTGCTCCTGCCACCATGACCCAGAGCCGCGAAAAGATTTTCGAGTGTTACCCCCAAAGCATCGGCGAGGAAGGCGCTTGTGCGCGCCAGATTATTTCGACATTGGTTGGCAAAGCCTTCCGGCGTCCCGCAACCGAGGCCGACATCGAGGCGATGATGGAGTTCTTCCTGGCTGGTCGCGAAGATGGCGGTAGCTTTGATTACGGCATCGAGTCAGCGCTACAGCGTGTACTCACGGATCCGGAGTTCATCTACCGCTCCGAAATCGAACCGAGCAATGTTGCGGCAGGCTCGTCTTACCAAATCAGCGACCTTGAGTTGGCCTCGCGCCTCTCGTTCTTTCTGTGGAGCACCATTCCGGATGAGGAGTTGGTTCGGCTTGGCTCCGAAGGCCGCCTCCACGATGCGGAGGTACTTGAGCAGCAGGTTCAGCGCATGCTCAATGACCCACGTTCCAATGCCTTCATTGAAAACTTCACAGGACAATGGTTGAACGTGCGTGGAATGGCAGCCAGTGAACCTGTCGTGGACCTGTTCCCGGATTTCGACAGCACGCTGCGCGAAGCCTACCGGCGCGAGATCGAACTGTTCTTTGGCAGCATTATTCAGGAAGACCGCAGCATTCTGGACTTGCTGACGGCCGATTACACTTTCGTCAACGAGCGGCTCGCCAAACACTACGGAATCCCTGACGTATACGGATCGCAGTTCCGGCGCGTAACGCTGGGGCCTGAACTGGATGCGCGGCGCGGGCTGCTGGGGAAGGGTGCCCTGCAGACAATCACCTCTGTTGCGGCGAGCACTTCACCCGTAAAAAGGGGCAAGTGGTTCCTCGAAACTTTCTTCGGCGTCAGTCCTCCTAACCCGCCGCCGGGTGTGGAAACAGATCTGTCCCCGGAAGCAGGCGAAGCACCAAAAACGCTGCGGGCGCGCTTGGAAGCACATCGCACCAATCCGACCTGCTCCACATGCCACATGATGTTCGAGCCGCTGGGACTTGCCATGGAAAACTTCGACGCTGTTGGCAAGTGGCGCACAGAAGATGTTGGCAGCCTGATCGATGCCACCGGCGTTATTACCGATGGGACACGACTGGACGGGGTCCAGAGTCTGCGGGATCTGACAGTGCGCAACGGCGATTTGTTCGCGAGAGTAGTAACCGACAAGCTGCTGACCTATGCCATAGGCCGCGGTTTGGAGGATGCAGACATGCCACTCGTTCGTGCGATCGCACGCACTGCTGCCGAGGATGATTACAAATTCTCGGCGTTGCTCATGGGCGTCATCGAGAGCCCGGCCTTCACCATGAATATGAAAACCACTGTCGCTATGAGCGAGGAATAAGCCCATGTTTATTACCAAAAAGCACATTTCACGTCGCACCCTGTTGCGGGGTGCTGGCGCAACCCTCGCGCTGCCCTTGCTTGATGCGATGATCCCTGCCGCGACCGCGCAGTCGCTGACGGCTGCAGTGCCACCGCCGCGTTTTTTTGCAGGTTTCGTCCCGCACGGCGCGGCCCCGGGTTACTGGGTTCCCGAGACCGCAGGAGGAGCGCTCCCCGCAGAACTTCCATTCATCTGGAAGCCGCTGGAGCAGTACCGGGACCATCTGACGATCATGTCCGGCCTGCACTCCACCTCCGCAGAACCGCCTCCGGGCGAAACCGGCGCCGACCACTGGGTTGCCGCGGCGTTTCTATGCGCCGACAAGCCAAAGAAAACGGCAGGCGCCGATGTTTACGCCGGCCTGACCATCGACCAGATCATTGCGGCACAGTACGGCCAGGAAACGCTGTTGCCGTCGATGGAAATGTCGGTTGAAGATCCTGGTTCGGGCTCGAGCAACTGCGGCGAAGGTTACAGTTGCGTCTATACCAACACGATTTCCTGGGCTTCACCGACAACACCGCTACCGATGGAGTTAAATCCGCAGGTCGTGTTCGAGCGCATGTTTGGCAGCGGCAGCTCACCCGAACAGCGTGCGGCCCGCCGCGAACGCAACCAGAGCATTCTGGATTCGATTACCGGCAAGATCTCCAGTATACGCAAAGAGATCAGCGTTTCGGACCGTGTACGTCTTGACGCTTTCACGGACAACGTACGTGAAATTGAGCGCCGGTTGGAAATTGCCGCCAGCGCAACCACCGCAGCGCCTGAAAATTTCGATGTGCCTCCCGGTATTCCGCAGTCTTTTGACGAGCACATCAAACTGATGTTCGACCTACAGGCTCTGGCGTTCCAGGCCGATATTACCCGTGTTGGCACGATGCTTCTCGCGCGCGACCTCACTGGTCGCGTCTATCCTGAAAGTGCCGCGCCCACCTTGAGCTTCCATGGCGGCTCGCATCACGGTGAAGATCCCGCGCGTATCGACGAGTACTCCAAAATCAACCAGTACCACGTCAAGATGCTGGCGTATTTTGTCGACAAGTTGGCCAACACCGAAGACGGCGATGGCTCGCTGCTCGACCATTCGCTGCTGCTGTACGGCAGCAACATGGGCAACCCGAACCAGCACCTGCATTACGACGTGCCGCACATCCTGCTCGGTGGCAACAACGGCAAGATGAAAGGCGGTCGCCACTTGGCCTACCCCACCAGGACCGTACCTACAGGTAACCTGCTGCTGAGTATCCTCGATCAGTTTGATATTCACCGGGATACCTTTGGCGACAGTACGGGACGACTGGATAACCTGGTTTAAGTCGGAAATGATCGGAAATGAGTAGTAGATGTATGCATATGGTGGGAATGAAAACTGTTGTGCTGGCACTGATGCTGGCGTCCGCAAATGGTGCGTTCGCGCAGTCTGACTTGGCAGATGCCGCGATGCAGCGTGACAAGGCTGCGATTCTGCGTCTGATGCAGGACGGCGTTGATGTGAATGCCGGTCAAGCTGACGGCGCCACGGCCTTGCAATGGGCGGCCTACCACGGTGATGCAGAATTGGCCACGCTATTGCTCGACGCCGGTGCCAATCCTGCTGCAGCAAATCGTAACGGCTCTACTCCGATGTGGCTGGCGGCAAGCCAAGGCGATGCCTTGATGCTTGCGACTCTGCTCGATGGCGGCGCAGATGCCAACGAACAACTCCCGCTTGGACGCAGGCCACTGATGCTGGCTGCGCGCTCCGGTGTGGTGGAAGCGGTGCGCGTGCTGCTTGCACATGACGCCGATCCGAATGCGAAGGAAACCCAACGGGGAACCAGCGCCTTGATGCAGGCTGCCGACCAGGGCCATGCCGATGTCGCGGCGGTATTGATCGAACATGGTGCCGATGTTGCTGCGCTGTCAGCGCCGATTTTGCGCGACGGCCGGACAGCAGCCTTGGGCAATTCCGAAGATCCCAGGATTGCGGTCCGGAGGCAGACCATCCTCTCGCACTGTGAACAGCCGACTCTGGATCTCGACCTGGTGAAAAATCTGGTTATTGAAGGCAGTCTGGATGGCGAGAGCAATGATGAAGTCCTGACGGCACTCGCTGCATCGGGTGATCTGACAAAGGAAAGCATCTGCAGCAAATTCGCCCGTGGCGGCCTCGGTTTTGCCGTGGCAGTGGCTACCGGCAGCGCAGGCCGGGGCGCAGGTGCGGGTGGAAGTGACAACGGTGGCTTCGGTGGGTTTGGCCAACGTGAGCCCGATGGTGGCGAGTTGACCGCACTGGTCTACGCCGCCCGCGCCGGCAGCGTCGATGCTGCGCGCGTGTTGCTCAACGCCGGTGCCGACGTGAATCAGACCACCCGCTACGGCTGGAGCCCGCTGTTGGCGGCAACCCAGAACCAGAACTATCAGATGGCCAGTTTCCTGATTGAACAAGGCGCTGATGTGAACCTTGCCAACAAAGGCGGATGGACGCCCTTGTACCTGGCGACGGACAATCGCAATATCGAAGGCGGTGACTACCCTACGCGCACAGCCGATATGGACTCTCTGGAATTCATCGCGCTGCTGCTCAATGCAGGTGCTAATTCCAATGCCCGCATCACCGAGAGCTCGGAAACCCGCACGGTGTTCACGAACCAATGGCTGGATGAAAACGGCGCGACTGCCTTCCTGCGTGCCTCGCAGTCTGGCGATGTCCCGTTGATGAAGCTGCTACTCGAACATGGCGCTGATCCTCATATCAATACCGAACTCGGCATAACGCCGCTGGCGGTGGCCGCCGGTATCGGTTGGGTCGAAGGCGTGACGCAGGAATGGTCGACAGAACAGACAGTTGAAGCAGTAAAGCTGCTGCTGGAATTGGGTGTCGATCCCAACTTTCAGGCAAACACCGGGCGCGTTGCCTTGCATGGTGCGGGGCACAAGGGTGCCACCGAGGTTGTGAAAGTCCTGGTGGCAGCCGGGGCCCGTCTGGATATTCGCGACTTCGGCAATACCGACAACCGCGGCAGTCCTGAGCTGGCTGCCCACACCTGGCAGCCGATTGATTATGCCGACGGTCTGGTCCGCGTTGGCGTACAGTCTGCCATTCCGCATCCCGAAACGGCAGCGGTGTTCCGCCAGTTGATGATTGAGGCGGGTGTCGAAACCCCACCGGAAGGTCGCACGCTGGATTCGATCTGCATTGTCGAGGTGTGCTCGGTCGATTACGATCCTCTCAAATTAAACTGAGTTAACCTGCTATGGTCAGAATTAGAACAGTTACGCTAGCCTTGATTCTGACCTCCTCAACCGCTGCGCTCGCGCAGTCCGACGTCGCCGATGCCGCGATGCAGCGCGATAACGCAGCAGTGCGCCGCCTGCTGCAGACCGGTGCTGACGTGAATGCCGGGCAAGCCGATGGTGCCACAGCCTTGCAATGGGCGGCCTACCACGGTGATGCGGAGCTGGCTGAAGCCTTGCTCGAAGCCGGCGCCAATCCCGCAGTACCAAATCGCAACGGCTCGACCCCCATGTGGCTCGCGGCAAACCAGGGTGACGCCATGATGCTCGAGACTCTGCTCGAAGGCGGCGCAGAGGCCAACGAAGTGCTCCCACTGGGACGCAGGCCGCTCATGCTGGCCGCGCGCTCTGGCCGGGTGGATGCAGTCACTGTGCTGTTGGACCATGGCGCCGATCCGAACGCCAGCGAAACCCAGCGTGGGACAACTGCTTTGATGCAAGCGGCCGATCAAGGCCATGCTGACGTCCTTAGTGTATTGATTGAATACGGTGCCAATGTCGCCACGGGTTCCGCACCGGTCCTGCGCGATCGACGCACGGCAGCGCTGGGCCAGTCCGAAGATCCCCGCAAAGCGGTACGGCGGCAGGTTATATCCGTCATGTGTGATCTGAAATCCGACGATCTCGCCAAGCTGACGGACCTGGCGACACTTGGCGGTGAAAATGCCTTGGCGCTGGGCATTGCCCCGGAAGCGCTCACCCTTGATGAGATATGCAAACGCTGGGGTGGCGGTGGTTTTTTTAATGGTGGCGATAACGACAGATCTGAGCCCGAGCCTGATGGTGGCGAGCTGACCGCCTTGGTCTACGCGGCTCGCTCCGGCGCGATCGACGCAGCGCGCGTGTTGTTGGAAGCCGGTGCCGACGTGAACCAGACTACGCGCTACGGCTGGAGCCCTCTCTTGGCGGCAACCCAGAACCAGAATTACCTGATGGGAAGTTTCCTTATCGAGCACGGTGCCGATGTCAATCTTGCCAACAAGGGCGGTTGGACGCCGTTGTATCTGGCCACTGACAACCGCAACATCGAAGGCGGTGACTACCCGACGCGTACTGCCGACATGAACGCGCTGGAGTACATCACGCTGCTGCTCGACAAGGGCGCTGACCCCAATGCGCGCATCATCGAAAGCTCGGAAACCCGCACCGTGTTCACCAATCAATGGCTGGATGAAAATGGCGCAACGGCGTTCCTGCGTGCATCGCAGTCTGGCGACATCGAGTTGCTGAAACTCCTGCTCGAACACGACGCCGATCCCGCCATCAATACCGAGTTGGGCATAACGCCACTGGCCGTGGCGGCCGGTATCGGTTGGGTCGAGGGTGTCACCAGAGAATGGTCAACGGAGCAGACAGTTGCAGCAGTGAAGCTGTTGCTGGAACTGGGTATTGATCCTAATTTTCAGGCTGATACGGGCCGCGTCGCTCTGCATGGTGCGGCACACAAGGGCGCCACTGAGGTTGCGCAGCTTTTGGTTGCGGCTGGCGCGCGCCTGGACATTCGCGACTTTGGCAATACGGACAATCGCGGCAGTCCCGAGCTGGCCGCCCACACATGGCAGCCAATTGATTACGCCGATGGCTTGGTGCGTGTTGGCGTTCAGTCTGCAATTCCCCATCCTGAAACGGCAGCACTGTTACGCAAATTGATGGAAGAGGCGGGTCTGGAGACTCCTCCCGCAGATCGTACGCTGGAGTCTATCTGCATCGTTGCAGTGTGCTCGGTGGACTACGACCCGTTAGATCTCAACTGATTTATTTCCCGGCGTCACCCTCGTCAGCTACCGTCTTCTGCCGCTCGCGGCTCTGCTGCAGGTAGACCGGGCTGTATTCCAGTCCATACGGTGTTTTTATCTTGTGCGCTGCCTTCTTATCGAAGAAGGCCTGGCTCGTCTTTTGCCGTTCTGCAATCTCGGTTTCGCTTCCGTCGCGAAACGTGATTGCTTCGCGCGGAACAAAAAACACCTGGCCAACCGGCAAGCTGTGCGACGCCGAAATGGTTTCGCCTGGCGCCAGTATGTAGCGAAACTCGCTATCGTGAACGTACCAATCGGTTTCAACGCGAATGACCAGCGCCGGAGCAATGGGGCGCTCGGTGATGTTCAGTACAGATGAGTAGACCGTATCCCAGCCTGGTGGCGTCTGGAAATTGTAGGCGCCGCGCAGCGTCACAGCGCCTGTTGGTGTGCCCAGATCATCGGGGGCGATAAACATGCGCGCCATCAGCTTGGCGGCTTCCTTGAATCCGGGTGTTTCGGGAACCATCAGCGTGACTTCTTCCTTGCGCATGCCGATGCCGCCCACAGCCAGTTGATAGGTAACGCTAAATAGCTGTTCCCATTTGCTTCCTGTGGCATTTACCGAGTACGAGAAGTGGTAGATACCTTCGCCATCATAGCCGATCTGAAATTGCTCGTTCGGGGACAGCGAAGGATAGACCAGAGCGCCCAGCGCACTACCGGCCTCCAGCACCGGACATAGTCGTGCATGCTGCGGGAGCAAGGGCCGTTGGGCTTCCTTTTTGGGATGTAAACCAATGCCTGGTCGACGCGGGTTGGGAAAGAGAGTGACTTCCATAGCTAAAATTCTACAAGTTATTCAGGAGCCCCGCTATGGAAATACAGCTCAAACTTTCCAGCGTGCCCGAAACAAATAATACAGTGGCACGCCCAGCAGAATAATGCCGAGGCCGATCAATGATTGTTGCGGCATTTCAATCACGGTGTTGGCGAGCAAAAATGCAGCAACCAGGATGAAAATGACCGGTACGGCAGGGTAGCCCCACACCTTGTAGGAGCGCTGTGCATCCGGAAGTTTTTTGCGAAAAATAAAAACCGATGCTGCGACCAATGCATAGAACAACCATGACGCAAACATCACGTAATCAGTAAGCTGGTTGAAGGTTCCCAATAAAGCCAGAATTGCCGCGATGATGCCCTGCAAAATGACCGAGGTCATCGGCACATTTCTTTGATTCAAGACAGCAAGCTGCGGAAAGAACAGTTGGTCTTTGGCCATCGCATAAGGCACGCGGGCCGACGTCAAAATGGAACCATTCATCGCGCCCAGCGCCGAGACCACAAAAAGCAGAGAAATCGCACCGAGGCCGGCAACCCCCAAAAATGTTTGCGCGGCCTTGGTGGCAATCGGCAAAGCATCGGGATGCAAATCAGAATTGGCCGAAAGCACGTCGGCAAAAGGCAAGCCCAAAAAATACGCCAGATTGGTCAGCAAATAAATGGCGACCACCAGCAACACGCCAGTTACCAGCGCAAGCGGCACATTCCTTTGCGGATTTTGCACTTCGCCTGCAGCCATCGGCATGTTATTCCAGCCATCGAATGCCCATAGCGCCGACAGCATGGCCAGGCCAAAACCGGAAATCGTTACCGCGGTCTTTTCATCCGGGGCCGCAAGATTCGTGAACGAAAATGCATCCGAGAAAAACACAATGCCAATGACCAGCCCGAGTACCATGAATACTTTGAGGCTGGTCAAAACCGCGTTAACGCGGCCGCCAAATTTCACCTGCAAACAATTGATGCCGGTGAAAAGCGCAATAAAGGAAAAAGCAGCGCCGGTCGTACCACCCACAGCATCAATAGAGATGGCGCCTTGCAGAAAAGTTGCTGCGCCAACTGCATAGGCTGCAATGCTGCCAGGAGACGCAATGGCAAAACGCATCCAGCCATACAAAAAGCCTGGCATGTCGCCGTATGCTTCGCGCAAGAATACATATTCGCCGCCGGCGCGGGGGAAAAGTGCGCCAATCTCGGCATACGTCAACGCACCTGCAAGCGACAAGAGCCCCGCGCATACCCAGACCAGCAACACCATAGATGGGGAGCCCACTTGCTGCGCCATGGTGGCCGATTTCAAAAAGATACCCGTACCGATAATCGTGCCGACAACCAGTGAAACCGTGTCGATATAGGTCAATCCGCGAACGAGATTGTTGCTCATGGTGGGGTCTGCGTTATACCTTCAGGATTGTTGAGTATAAGGCTGTTGTTCCTTAAAAAGGGTTACTTGAAGCCATCGCTGAGTCTGTAGAGAGGGAAACATGAAGATCATTAAATTGGTTTGGTGGCTCGGTTTGGCTTCAGGCGTACTGTTGCAGCCTGCGCATGCCCAAGATGGCAGCGAAATCTATACAACCCGGTGCGCCGCCTGCCACGAGATGCCGGTTGCTGAGGCCGAGCGTCCACCCCCAACGCGCGGTGTGCTGGCCGACATACCACCCAACACCATCTACAACGCTTTGTCCCAAGGCGTTATGCGCATGCAGGCAACCGGGTTGAGCAATGCCGAGATGCGCTCGGTATCAGAATTCCTGACCGGCGCACCCGTGGTGGAGCTTGCCCTGGAAATCACCACCAATCTTTGCCCCGCGAATCCACCCATGCGCAATCCGGCGCTGAGCCCTGCGTGGAACGGTTGGGGGCCGGATCATCGCAACAATCGTTTTGCGCGCGATGGCGGTGTGAATGCCGCCAACTTGTCCCGACTGCGTCTGAAGTGGGTTTATGGCTTGCCGGGGGAAGATCAACCACGCGCCCAACCGGCCGTGGCGGACGGACGCCTGTTCGTGGGCAACAAGGCGGGTGCCCTGTATTCCCTTGATGCGAAGACCGGCTGTACTTACTGGACCTACCTGCCGCGCAACGGCATACGCAGCGCTATTTCGGTTGGGCCAGTGGTGCTGGCCGATGGCAGTGATGGTTTTGCGGTGTACTTCGTGGATCTGCGCGCCAATGTTTATGCCGTGAATGCCCAGACCGGCGAAGAGTTGTGGACCGCCCGTGTTGAAACCCATCCGGGTGTCAGAGGCACAGGTTCGGTCACGTTCTTTGACGGCTATCTCTATGTGCCTGCCGCCGGCGTGGTGGAAGAAACGTCTTCATCCGGGGCTGATTACGGCTGTTGTACTTTTAGAGGCAGTATTTCCAAGGTCAATGCGAATACCGGTGAGGTGGTGTGGAAAACGTATGTGATGGATGAGCCACAACCACGAGGATTCAGCAGCGATGGTATTCAGCTATACGGTCCCTCGGGTGCCGGCATCTGGAGCGCGCCGACCATCGATCCCGATCGAGGGCTACTGTATACCGCCACCGGTAATGCCTATGGCGATCCGGCGCCGGAAACGTCCGATGCAGTGCTTGCCATGGATCTAAACAGTGGCGCGATTGTGTGGGTGAACCAGGTGACCCCCGGCGATGCCTTCATCGGCGGCTGCGACAACGTCATTAGTGCCAATTGCCCGGAGGTACTGGGTCCGGATTTCGACTTCTCCGCTTCGCCAATTCTCACTGCTACTGCGAGTGGGAGAGAGCTGCTCGTCCTTCCGCAGAAATCCGGCATGGTCTATGCGCTCGATCCCAATGACGGTGGCCGTCTGGTCTGGGAATACCGGGTGAACGAAGGTAGCCGTTCCGGTGGCTTCTGGGGAATGTCAGTAGCAGACGGTATGGCCTATGTAGGCGCAAGTGGTTACAGCAATCCGGATTCAGGCGGCATTCACGGCATTGACTTGGAGACCGGTACAGGAGTTTGGGTTGCTGGCCCGCAGGATCTGCTCTGCCAACCTGGTTTCGGTTGTCGTGCTACCCAGTCCGCAGCTGTCACCGCCGTTCCCGGCGCTGTTTTTTCCGGCGCGGCCGATGGCGGGATGCGGGCCTACAGTGCGGTTGACGGGGAAGTGTTATGGACTTTCGACACGAATCCGGCGTTCGCAACGATCAATGGCGTGGAAGCCGCAGGCGGTTCGTTTGATGGGTCGGGACCGGTGGTGGTCGACGGCATGGTGTACTTCATGTCGGGCAACTGCTGCATCGTTGGGCGCCCGGGCAATGCGTTGTTTGCGTTTGAGATTGCGCCGGAATAGTCCAAGGCTTGCTGATGCAAGCACGCGTACATGTACTGGGTGTTTGCCTGAACGTTTTGGTAGCATGTAGCGTGTCTTCGGCAACGCTTGAGGTAATTCCTGTGCTAACCCTGTATTTCTCTCCCAATTCCTGTGCCTTGGCTTCGCATCTCGCCCTGGAACACAGCGGTGCCAACTATGCAACGCAGCGCGTGGATTTTGCCAAACAAGAGCAACGCTCTGCGGCCTTCCTGAAAGTAAATCCCAAGGGACGCGTGCCTGCCCTTGCCACCGAGCGAGGAATTCTTACCGAAACCCCCGCCATCCTTGCCTATGTGGCGCAACGCTTTCCGCTCGCCAGATTGGTTCCGTTGGCTGACCCCTTCGCGTTTGCCGAAGCTCAAGCCTTCAACAGCTTCCTCTGCTCAACCGTGCATGTGGCTCATGCCCATCGCTATCGTGGGTATCGCTGGGTGGATGACGAAACAGCCATCGAAGCCATGAAACGTAAAGTCCCGCAAACCATGCGCGCCTGTTTCGAGCAAATTGAACAAGATTATTTCAAAGGTCCCTTTGTTCTGGGTGAGCACTACAGTATTTGCGATATGTACTTGTTTACCATTACCCAATGGCTGGCTGGCGACGAGGTGGACGTGAACTGGTTTCCCAAAGTAGCTACTCATCACCGCTGGATGCTGGCCAATCCCACGGTACAAAAAGTGCTGACAGCGCAAGTCGCTTGAACAGATATGGCTGGAATAAAAGCTCAGAAGTCGTTGCGGCGTTCGTCGCGCATAGTGCGCACAACGTTGTTTACCGCGATGTTCAGTTCTATGTGATTGAACACGGCAGCGTTGTGCGTGATCATGTAGCGGCCGTTCATGATCACGCTGGGCAGTTTTTCTATGCCGTAATCTGCTGTACGTAAGGTGGCTTGTTGGACAGCGGTGGTTACGGTTTCTGAATTCCATGCGGTTGCAAATGCCGCAGCGTCCACACCGTTCGCGATAAAAAATTCTGCTATCTGTGCTTCCGTTCTGAGCGGGTTGTTCTGCTCCTGAATTGCCCTGAAGGCTGCCTGGTGAATGCGGTCTTCAGCATCAAGCGCAATTCCCGTGTAGTAAATTCTGGCATGCAAGCCCATGAGATCGTTCCACACCGCTGGCATCCGGACAAACGCGCGATCTCCAACCACGGTATTACGCCACTCAGTCAGATACGGCTCAAGCGTGGAGCACTCCGCGCAGCCGTACCAGAACATTTCGCGTACTTCGATCTTGTCCTCCGGGCTGTCCGTCGGCATCACTTTGGGCAAGGCGAAGTAGTGAATACCTTCCACGGATTCGCGCGGCTGGGCAGTGGCCGTCAGCGTGAAACAAGCCAGTAGCAGAAACAGGAAGCGGGGGAGCAGTTGCATGGCTTTGTCCGAGAGTTGCTGAGGCCAGAGACGGGCGCTTCAGCCGCTGGCAAATGTAGCAGAATCCGGCAGGGGGGCAATGGCGAAACCAGCCGGTTCGGTAACAGGAAGAACCCTACATTGTTTACACAGTTATTGGCTACGCTGTGGGCGTATATAGCGGCCTGTGATAGCCTGACAGGCGAATAAATGAAGGGAAAAGTTTGTGAACACACAGCCGACAAGCGCATTGCGCCAAGCCTTTTTGCATGGGTTTATTGTGATCGCGTCCTGGGGTTTGCCACTGTCTGCCCATGCCAACGGGGATCTCGCCACGCTTGCTGAACAAGGGCAGGTGGAGCCGCTCAAGCAACTCCTCAATTCAGGCGTCGATGTGAACAGCCGTCTTGGCGATGGCAGTACCGCGCTGCACTGGGCTGTGCTGCACGATCAAGGGGAGGCTGTCGCGGTGCTGCTTGAAGCTGGCGCTGATCCTGCGCTGCTCAATCGCAACGGGATTTCCCCACTCTTCCTCGCCGTGCAGAACGGCAATGACCAGATTGTTTCCAGCCTGTTCAAAGCCGGCGCTGATCCCAACACACTCTCCGAAAGCGGCGAGACCATTCTGATGACAGCCGCCTACACCGGTAAGCCGGATGTGGTTTCGCTGTTGTTGGCCAATGGCGCCCTGATCGACGCGCGCGATCCGGACTTCAAACAGACAGCACTGATGATTGCCGTGCGTGAAGGACAGAGTGCAGTGGTTGATCTTCTCCTCAAGTACGGTGCAGAAGTAGATGCCAGCACCCGCGTTGGCCCCACGCCGATCTATATACCTCCTTGCAAGGGCACCGGCTGCGGGTCGGAAGGCGTTGGCATCAACCGCAGCGGTACTCCGCATCGCGGCGAACGGTACGAGGCCAAAGGCGGCATGACCGCGCTGCTCTATGCCGCGCGTGACGGTCGCGTTGATGAAGCGCGCCTGTTGCTGGATAACGGTGCAGATGTGGAACTGCGCGAGGCGAATGAAATCACCCCGCTGTTGATGGCCATGTTGAACAATCAATTGGCAGTGGCCAGCCTGCTGCTGGATTATGGCGCTGAAGTGAACGTTGATGACTTCTACGGGCGCAGTCCTTTGTTCGCCGCGGTGGATTACCGCAATCTGGACATGAACAGCAAACGCGAAGACGACCCGCAAGACAATAAAGTGGATCGCGATCCAATCCTGCCGATGATCGAAAGACTCATTACCTTGGGTGCAGATGTCAACGCACGTACCAAGGAATGGCCGCCTGAAAAAAAATGGCTGTATTCACTCAATGATGTGTCTTGGGTGGACATGACCGGGCAGACACCTTTTATCCGCGCCTCCGAGGCTGCGGACATTCCGGTGATGAAACTGCTGCTGGAACATGGCGCCGATCCGCATCTCACTACGTACGAAGGTACGACTGCATTGATGGCTGCTGCCGGCGTCAATTGGACCGTGGCGCAAACTTATACAGTTTCCGCAGAAGCGCAGTTGGAGGCGGTAACAATGAATGTTGAATTGGGCGCCAATGTGAATGCCACCAATTCCATGGGACTGACGCCGCTGCTGGGCGCGGCCAACCGTGGTGACAACCCGGTTATTCGTTATCTGGCTGCGCAGGGCGCACAGCTGGATGTCCAAGACGCCGTGGGCCGTACTGCGGTGCGCTGGGCCGAAGGTGTGTTCCTCGCTGCCGTAGGCGCTGAACTGAAACCCGACACTGTGGCACTGTTGCACGAATTGATGGACGAGGCTGGTATTGAACATGAGTAGCAAGTTTTTCTGGGCAATCGGGTTGTGTGTTCCCGTGCTGGCACAGGCCCAAGCGCAGCGCCAACCCAATGCAGAGTCCGGTATTGCCAACAACCACGTAGAGTTGCTCAACCAGTACTGCACTGGATGCCACAATCAGGATGACTTCTCCGGGGGCATCTCCTTCGACTTGCTCGATATGAACAATGTGCTGAGCGATGCTGAAACCTGGGAACAGGTGTTGTTGAAGCTGCGCGCCGGGATGATGCCTCCTCCGGGCGAGGAACGTCCTGCGCAAGAACAAGTGGCCAGTTTCGTTGATGACGTGGGGCACACGCTTGATGCGGCCTGGGCCAGCGCTCCCAACAACGGCGCACCCTTGTTGCATCGCATGAACCGGCGTGAATACCAGAATGCCATCCGCGATTTGCTGGCTCTGCCCATCAACGCTGCCAACCTGTTCCCTGCCGACAGTTCCAGTGAGGGCTTCGACAATCTCGCCAGCGTGTTGAGCGTGTCACCCGCGCTGATGCAGGCATATATCTCCGTCGCGAACAAAGTCAGTCGATTGGCGGTGGGTGATCGCACCACCAGCCTTACCGCTGTCACGTATCGCGCTGACGGACAGGACCAGTCTTCACAACTGGATGGCATCAGTCTGGGTACACGCGGTGGACTCACGTTCAATCATGTGTTCCCGCTGGAAGCCGAGTACGAGTTCCGGATTGCCCGCACCGGGGCCAACGCTGCGTTTGCGCTGAACCCGGTAGGAGTAGAAGATCCGGTGGAGCTGGTCATCGATGGCGAACGTGTGGCACTGCTGCCGGTGGGCGCGCCCAGTGTGGTCAAGCTGAACATTCCGGCAGGCCCGCACAAGATCGAGGCTGCCTTCGTCAAAACCCAGGCACCGCGCGGTGTGGATGATCTGCATAACGTCTGGGCCGATAGCACCTCGGTAAGCACTGTGGCCATCACCGGCCCGATGAACGCCAGTGGTTCAGGCGATACACCGAGCCGCCGCAAGATTTTCAGTTGCGCACCCGCCAGCGTTGCTGAAGAAGAAGCGTGTGCTCGCCAAATACTCGAAAGCCTGGCCTACCGCGCATATCGGCGTCCTGTCACACCACAGGCCATGGACACTGTGCTGGCTTTTTACCGCGACGGCCGCGAACTGCGCGACTTTGATACCGGCATTCAATACGGGTTGGCGCGTATTTTGGTGGACCCGATGTTCGTGTTCCGTTTTGAGGAAGAACCGGACAACGTGAATGTGGGTGAAAATTATGCCTTGGGTCCTTACGAACTTGCCTCGCGCTTGTCGTTCTTTATTTGGGGCAGCATTCCTGACGATGCACTCTTGGCTGCTGCAGCTTCAGGCGCTTTGAGTACTGCCGAAGAACAGGAAAGACACATTGCCCGCATGGTGCAGGACCCGAAAGCTGGCGCGCTGGTCGAGAACTTCGCGGCCTCGTGGCTGGGGCTTAGCCAGTTGAATAACGTCAATCCCACCTCGGAAGAATTCGACGGCAGTTTGCGTGTGGCCATGAGGCGGGAAACTGAGCTCTTGCTGCAAGCGGTGATTGTCGAAGATCGGCCGATCATGGAACTGCTGACGGCGGACTACACCTTCGTCAATGAAAGATTGGCCAGACACTACGGTATTCCCAACATTCGCGGCAGTCATTTCCGCAAAGTCAGTCTGGCCGGTACAGGGCGGCACGGGTTACTCGGGCAGGGCAGCATCCTGACGCTTACCTCCGCGCCCAATCGTACTTCGCCGGTTATCCGCGGTGCGTGGGTCATGGATCACCTGTTGGGCACACCACCGCCACCACCACCACCCGGCGTGGAAGTGAATCTGGATGCTTCAGCGCCAGTCGGCAGCGCACCAACCACGATGCGGGAAAGACTGCAGCAACACCGAGTCGACCCCTCCTGCGCGGCCTGTCACAACATGATGGATCCTATCGGCTTTGCGCTGGAAAATTTCGATGCAGTAGGCAAATTCCGCGATCACGCAGATGGTGCCCCGGTGGATGCCTCCGCTGTGTTTTGGGATGGCACCGATGTGCAAGGCCCGGACGGGCTGTACCAGGCGCTGCTGGCGCGCAGCGATTTGTTCGTGCAGAACGTGGCGGAAAAACTGCTGACGTATGCACTGGGGCGCAAAGTGGAGTACTACGACATGCCTCAGGTGCGTAAAATAGTGCGCGAAACTGCCAGCGACGAACATCGCTTCAGTGCACTGGTGAGGGAAATTGCCCTCAGCGAAGCCTTTACACAGCGCACAAAAGTTGAAGCAGAAGCAGCAACAAGTTCAGAGACGGCCCAACGCTGAGAAGCGCCCCCCAATTCAGGAGAGGGCTCAGGAGACACTTATGTTCATCACCAAAAAACATTTGTCGCGTCGTACCTTGTTAAGAGGCGCGGGCACCGCCATTGCGCTGCCCCTGCTGGATTCGATGATCCCGGCCTCCACTGCCCTGGCGCAGACTGCGGCGAATCCGATGCCGCGACTTGGCTGCATCTATATCCCGCACGGCGCCACCATGGCCTACTGGACGCCAACCACAACAGGCAAAGATTTTGCCATCACGCCCATTCTGAAACCGCTGGAAGCCTATCGCAGCCAGATGAATATCATCAGTGGCCTGGCCAATACGCCGGTGGGTCCACAGGAAGGGGAAGATGCCGGTGGCGCGCAAAACCATGAGCGTGCCGCCGCCGCGTTTCTCACCGGGGCGCATCCGGTGAAAGGGGATCGTGGCTTTGTTGGCCAGTCCTTCGATCAGGTTGTGGCGGAAGCGCTGGGCCAGGATACGCCGCTGCCTTCTGTTGAGTTGGCCATAGAGCCTTCCGGCAATATCTGTGGCGATGCCGCGTTCACCTGCTCCTACCGCAGCTCGGTGGCGTGGAAAACACCTACGCTGGCCCTGCCAATGGAAAACAACCCGCAACTGGTGTTCGAACGCTTGTTTGGCGATGGCAGCACCGATGCCGAGCGCCGCGAACGCCGCCGTCAGTCCGCCAGCATGCTGGATTCGATCAAAGAAGACGTGGCCAGTCTGAATATGAAACTGCCGGCCGATGACCGCAGCCGCCTGAGCGATTACCTGGAAGAAGTGCGCGAGATTGAGCGCCGGGTGGCGCTGGTTGATGCCAAGCTGTCTAACGAGGCGCTGGACGTGCCTGATGCGCCGCTCGGTATTCCCAACGGCTTCGAGAATCACATCAACCTGATGTTCGACCTGCAGGTGCTTGCGTACAAATCCGACATCACCCGTATTTCAACGTTGATGATGGCAGGTGAGGGTAGCAACACCCGCTTCCCGGCGAGTGGTGTGACAGAAGGCTTCCACAACTCGTCGCATCACTCCAATGAACAGAAGAACAAGGACCTGTTCGCGCAGATCAACACCTATCACATCACCGTATTGAAAGGCTTCTTCGATCGCCTGGCTGCCACGCCAGATGGTGACGGCACCCTGCTGGATCACTCCCTGATCCTGTACGGCAGCAGCATGAGCGATGCCAACGAACACAACTTCGATCCGCTGCCGATCTTGCTGATGGGCGGCGCCAGCGGTTTGATCGAAGGTGGGCGCCATCTGCAGTTCCCCGACCATACGCCACTCGCCAACCTTTACTTGGGCCTGCTGGACAAGTTCGGGATACAGCGGGAGAGTTTTGGGAACAGCACAGGGAAATTGGAGGTTTAGGCTTCCTGTCCAACAGCCGAGGTTGGCGAAGCGCCCAAGGTGGGTTCTCACTCGGCCCGCTTGCGCTCTTCGGCAAGATCGCTGAAATCCTTGCGCAGTTCATTGACCTTCTCGCGGTAGCTATCGCTGTCACCGTATTCGACGAAGCGTTCGTAACGGCTGTGTGGCCGATTCAGCTGCGCCGCATGCTTGATCGGACACCAGTATTGTTCCGTGCGGCCGGCGATTTCTCTGACGTAAGACATGACCCCGTTGAAATAGCTGCAATACAGGCAATTGAGTTTTTCGATGATGTTCATGTAGGCCAGATGATGGCGGTCGATGAGCACATGGTCGCCGCGTCTGACCTTGGGAATGCCGTAGACCGGGAAGCAGATCAACTGATAGAGCGTTACAACGAGATCCATCAGCGCCGCCGGAACAAGGCAGCATAAAATCAAAGGCGCTGTCAGGACGTGCTTCAATTTGGCGTGACGCAAGTACACCAGTAAAGGCTCGACCTGCGTCCGATGCAGGCGTTTGATTTCCTCCTGAAACAGGACAGTACGGTCGCGAATCTCATAGGTGCGGATCCTGATGCACTGAATCTCCTGCGCCAGTTCGGCTTCAAGCCGTTTGATTTGATCCGCAAGTTCCTGGATTCGCTTGTTCATAACCGCCTCGGTCGGGTGCAAGTGGGCACTCTACCTGATCCCTGTCCGCAGCTGTAACTGCTTTTCCGTCTCGACGACGATGCACAACGCAAGCCCCATGCCGACCACCAGCACGCTATCGACGAACGGAACGGAGGCCGTTCCGCCAGACTCGGCGCTGCATCAGGGCGAGAATCTGATCATGGCCTCCGCGGGCGCCGTAGGTATCTGGAGTTGCAGGAACGGCTTTTCAGCCGCTTCATGGCATCCTTGGCAGCCGTGCATCAACGCTGTGTAGCCTGCGACGAATCCCGCATTGTCGCGCGCGGCAATGGTTTGCTCGATGGCAGCCAACTGGTTCGTTTCCAGTGCAGTAGCGATCGGGGTAAGTTCTATCTCGCCCGCGGCGATCCTGCGGACTGGTGTAACGCGAATTGCCCAGCGCAGTCTTACCCGGGTTTCATTCAGGTAAAACTGGGCCAGCGGCCAATTTTCCGCCTGCGCCGCGAACCACAGGTTGTTGAAATTGTAGGCTACCTGCGTCATTGCAAAGGCTTGCCCCGGCATGATGCTCTGCAAGCGCGCCACCTCTGCCTGTAATGACTCCAGCGTGGGTTGCGGTTCCGGTTCCGCCGCCCGTACCGCTAACGACGACATCAATCCGAAAAATAGTACTGCGCATGTTCTTGCGTGCATTTGTATGCCTCCTATCGTGAGTTGGTGTGCGGCAGGATGCGCACGAGGGTATTGTCCTTGGTAATGTAGTGATGGAACAGGGCTGCCGCCGTGTGCAAGCCGATCAAGAAGTAACCGAGGGTTCCAATCACCTCGTGCACTTCAGCTACGGAGTCGGCAAAAGCGCTGTCGGCGGAGGCGAGCGCCGGCAGTTGCAGCCCGAAGAACATCACATCATGTCCTTCGGCACTGAGCAGTACCCAGCCAATCACGGGCATGACCAGCATGAAAGCCAGCAGTGCAACGTGCATGAGTGTTGCCAGTTGGTGTTTCCATTTGACGACTGGAGGCATGATCGTTGGCGTGGGTTGGATAAGGCGTAAACCCAGCCTCACTACTACCAGCACCAGGATGGTAAGGCCCAGCATCGAATGCCAGTTTTCGAACATGGCACCGGTGGGTGTACGACCGTACACCTCATGTAACTCGATGCAGGCATAGACGCCGACCATCAGCACCGCCATGACCCAGTGCAGGGCAATCGATACGGCGCCATAGCGCAGGGTGGAATTTTTCCAGCTCATGTTCACCTCCAGGTGATTTTGTTGCAGACGATCAAGTAGGCCACTTCCATGGCCCAGATAGTGCAACTTGAGGCTTAAGGGAACCTTAAGGGCGGAAATCCTGGTCGCCAGGGCCTGCTTGATCACCTGATGAAATGGGTGAAAGACAACGGTTCGCGCCCAAGCAGTTGCGAAAAAGCACTGTTATCACCCGTGTTGCCGGCATTGAGCATCGTCAGTGTATCGGTGCAGAGCGGGCTGAATGGCAGCATGTCACCCACTCTGGCGCCAATACTTACCAGTGCTCCTGGCACTGACATGTGCAGGGCAGGTCCGCGTCCTGATTGCGCGCGGTAGCTGTCGAGCATGCCGCGCATTGTTGTGGCTTCTGCACCGGCAGCATTGACGCAATGGCTGCCAGCATTTTCATCAGCTAACCAGCGACACACTGCCGCCACGATGTCGTCGATATGGACAGGCTGCAGGGTTTGCCTGCCCCCCATGGGCAGCGCATGGAGTGGCAGCGACGCCAGCAAGCGGAACAGCTTTGCGCTGGCTCCGTCTTCGCCGTAGATTACCGACGGTCGCAAGTTCAACCAGCGCAGCGACGACGGTGACATGAACAATGCAGCCTCCGCTTCGCGTCGGCGTTGAAAATACGGTGTCATAAGTGGGCCTTCTACGCCCAGAGCGGATATATTCACAATGCGTTGCACACCAGCTTCCCTGCAAGCCTTGAACATCGCGGCAGGCGCTTCCGCCAATACGCGCCGCATCGGCTGGGCCTTGGAATCGCGCAGAATGCCAACGGCGTTGATAACCACATCAAAGCCACGCACAGTGTTGGCCCATGCCGCTGGAGTAACGGCATTTATGTAGTCAATAACGACGGCGTCCGACTGCAGCGCCCGGCGTACACCGCTGATGCAGTGATGGCCGGCAGCGCGTAGTCCAGCCAACAGATGGCGACCAACAAAGCCACTGGCTCCGCAAACAAGGATTTTCATGGGAATCTCCAACAGAATACGAGCAGGTATTGTACGCGGGTCTTTGCCGCTCTTACTGTTTCGTTGAGGAGAGCTTTTCTGTACTGTATGTTGGGGAATCCCAAAAAACAGCATTTCATCAGAAGAATAACAATGAAAAACAGCTTGTTGAAACTGAGTGGCTTTCTTTTCAGTCTCATGGCACTGGCAATGTTCAATGGCGCTGCCTATGGCCAGAGCGCATTGCCGCAGGGGGAGCCAGAAAGCATGGGCATGTCTGCGGCGCGTTTCGCAGTGCTGGATGCGGGGATTCAGGCCGAAGTGGACAAGGGCAGTATTGCCGGTGTCGTGGTGGCCGTGGCCCGCCATGGCCAGATGGTGCATAACAAGGCCTATGGCTATGCCAATATTGAATCCGGTGAGTTGCTGCGCACGGATCATTTGTTCCGCTTGTATTCCATGACCAAGGCCGTGGCCAGTGTCGCTCTGCTCACCTTGTACGAGCAGGGCCATTTTCAGTTGAACGACCCGCTTGAAAATTATATTCCGGCCTTCCGGGATATGAAGGTGTATGTCGGGCAGGACAGTAACGGCAACATGTTGTTGGAAGACATGAAACGCAAGCCGACTGTACTGGATGCCTTCCGGCATACACTCGGTCTTGCGTCCGGCGTCGGGCAGCACGCGGTTGATAGCATTTACCGTGAGCATGGCCTGAGCATGGGTGAACTGGAATCGCTCAGTGAGGAAATGGAAAAGCTGGGACAAGTGCCCTTGCGGTATCAGCCCGGCGAGCAATGGGTTTATGGACTAGGTCATGATGTGCAGGCCTACTTGGTGGAATACTTTTCCGGCATGCCTTATGCGGATTACCTGCAGCAGGTGGTGTTCGATCCGCTGGGTATGAATGACACCATGTTCGGTGTGCCGCCGGCAGTCGCAGACCGCTTCGCCACGGTGTACGGTGTCAACGCCGACGGTAGCTTGCAGGCACAAGAAGGTGATGCCTACGCCAGATATACCGATCACGCTTTCGCCACCCTCAGTCTCTCCGGTTCTACCGGCGACTATCTGCGGTTTGCGCAGATGCTGTTGAACAAAGGTGAATTGGACGGTGTGCGGATACTCGGCAGAAAAACCGTGGAGCTCATGGCGCGCAATTGGTTGCCTGCCAACATTCCGTCCATCAATGGTACCGGACCGGCGTCCACTGGTTGGGGTTTGGGCGTATCGGTTGTGATCGATGATTTGGCCAATGGCCGTTTGGGTTCTATGGGAAGTTTCGGCTGGGCTGGAGCGGCGACCACATTTTTTACCGTGGATCCGCAGGAAGACATGACGTATGTGATCATGACCCAAAAAATGCCGACGGACGCCAATATCCGCAACAAGATCGAGAATTTGATTTACCAAGCGCTAATAGAATAAAAAATTGTTTGTGAAAATTCATTCGCTTGCCTTGCTGGTCCTTGCGTGCCGAGTCATTGCCGGTGCGACCTTGGCCGTGGGGCAGTCAGTAGCTGCGCCCTCTGTCCTGACCGGGGCCTTCACGGAAGAGCAGGCTATCCGCGGCCAGACGCTCTATTTCCAGCATTGCCTGCAATGCCATGGTGAGACGATGGCAGGAGTTGACAAGGCGCCGCCGCTCGCTGGCCCGCAGTTCGTCAGCACTTGGAACAATGCATCACTGTGGGCACTGGTTGAACGCATCAGCACGATGCCACCGGACAAGCCGGGCAGCCTCGCACGCGCCGAAACCGTAGACGTTCTGACCTACATGCTCTGGTACAACGGCCTGCCGATGGGCGCTGCGCCACTTCCACCTGAACAAAACATACTGACCGAAACGATATTCCAGGTGCCAGGTCAGTAATCAACTCCCGACAGCCGAGAGCAATCATGCAGAAGAGCCAACACATTATTTCCGTCATAGCGCTTGCTGCTTGTGCGCTGATGGGTGTCTCCAGCGCACAGGGCCAGCCGCTTGCAGCAGCCGACGTGGCGCAAAATGAATGGTCCACGTACGGTGGCAACCTCGCCAGCCAGCGTTACTCGCCACTGGACCAGATCAACAAGGACAACTTCAAGGATCTCGCCATTGCCTGGCGCTTGAGCACCGACTTGCTCGGCCCACGCCCCGATACGCTCTATTCCGCCACCCCCCTTTATGTGAACAACACTCTGTACACCACCGCAGGAACCAGCCGCGCCGTGGTGGCGCTGGATCCAGCCACTGGCGAGTTGCGCTGGATGTACAGTGAAGACGAAGGTGCGCGCGGCACGGCCGGTGCGCGCCAAGGTGCCGGTCGCGGTTTGTCCTGGTGGTCCAGTGAAGATGGCTCAGATCAGCGCATCATTTATGTGACTCCCGGTTACCGCATGATTGCGCTGGATGCGAACACGGGTATTCCAGTGGCCGCCTTTGGTGACAAGGGCGTGGTTGATCTTAAACAGAACTTCGATCAGGAAGTGCAACCGGACGGTGGCAACATCGGGCTCAATGCCACACCGCTCGTTGTCGGTGATGTAGTCGTGGTTGGCGCAGCGCATCGTCCGGCCGGCAGCCCTGATTCAACTTGGGATGTGCGCGGTTACGTGCGGGGCTACGATGCCCGCACCGGCGAGCGCTTGTGGATCTTCCACACCATTCCGCTCGCCAACGAATTCGGCTACGACAGTTGGCAGGACGGCACCGCAGACCAGAACGGCAATAATGGGGTGTGGGCGCAAATGAGCGCAGATGAAGCACTCGGGCTGGTCTATCTGCCGGTCGAAATGCCGTCGGCCGACTACAACGGCTTCAACCGCCCGGGCGATGGTCTGTACGGCGAATCACTCGTGGCGGTCGATGTGAAAACCGGCGCGCGCAGATGGCACTACCAGACAGTACATCATGGCCTCTGGGACTATGATTTGCCCGCCGCCCCCATTCTGTTCGACATGCAGCAGGACGGGCGCACAATCAAAGCGCTGGCGTTGCCCACCAAGACGGCCTTTCTGTTTGTGCTAAACCGCGAGACCGGCGCACCGATCTGGCCCATCGAGGAGCTGACGGTACCGCAATCGGAATCTCCTTATGAGAAGACCAGTGCGACCCAGCCAATCCCGAGTTGGCCGCTGCCCTTCGATCGCCAGGGTTTTTCTGCGGAGGTACTCAACGACCTGACGCCCGCGCTCCGGGCGGAAGCCGAACAACTCATGGCGCAGTACCACATCGGACCGCTGTACACGCCGCCTGCGCTCGACCGCCCGAACGGACCGCTCGGCACCCTGATGCTGCCGGCCGATGTGGGTGGCGCCAACTGGCCCGGTGGCAGTTTCGATCCGGAAACCAACCGCCTTTATATTCATTCCCATACCGCCGTATTTACGCTGCGGAACATTCCGGCCGACCTCGAACCCTTCGACCCCAGCCCCGCCGGGCAGGCTGCCAACCCTGCGGCTGCCGCTGCGCCACCGCCGGGGCCGGGCGCACTGGGTCCAAGACCGGGAGGACTGGGAGCACAACCCGGTGGTGGCGCACCGCGTGGCGGCACCACCTTGCAGGGCACCATCCCGATGATCAAACCGCCCTACGACCGCATCACCGCCTACGCCATGAACACCGGCGAGATGCTGTGGCAGAAAGCGCACAGCACCACGCCCGACAATATCCGCAACAACCCCGCACTCGCAGGGCTCGATGTCGCACGCCTCGGTGCTTACGGCCGCATCTTCATCGGTACGCTCACGACCAAGTCACTGGTAATAGCGGGGGAAGGCGATGTGCACACCAACGCCGCCGGTGAAACCGTGGCCCTGTTGCGCGCCTATGACAAAGAAACCGGTGAGGATGTTGCAGGCGAAGTGGCCATGCCCGCCAAGCAGACAGGCTCACCGATGACCTATTTGCACAACGGTAAACAGTATATCGTGGTGGCGGTGAGCCAGTCTGGCGCCAATGCTGGCGCGGAACTGATCGCATACTCGCTGCCCTGAACGATTTCAGCCAACCAGCAGAAAGGTTCAGATGTGCCAGGAATTGAATACACCGAGGCTTGATTCTTTATTTATTTTTCACCCATCAACAATGAAGGCTTCGGCTAATGACAAATTCCACTTCCAACCCCTTGATAGACTGCGGCAAACCCTTGTTTTTCAAAGTTGCCAATGCTGCAGAGGTAGACTTTGGAACACCCGAGGTGCGTTTGGGAGAGGCCATTCGCCTGGGTGTTCGCTCGCTGTCTGTAATGCAAAAAGAAGCATTGGTGAGTTCTGCCAGAACAGGAAAGGTATGGCGTTTAGCCAGTGATGAAGGTGCCTACCTGGCAGGCCTTGATTCAGCGCCGTGCCCCTTGTCATTTTTAACGGTAGGCATGGTGAGTTCCTATATGACTGAAATTCTGGCATTGGCAAAATTACGGCATATTCGGCTCAATAATATTCGCTTGGTGCAGGACAACTTCTACACCATGGAAGGGTCAGCACTTAGAGGCACTATGACCGGCGGTGCCAAAAACGTGGAACTTGCAGTACAGATAAACAGCGATACAGATAACGACTCCTTGAGCAAACTGGTACTGGAAGCCACCTTTGCCTCGCCCCTGAACGGGTTGATGCGAGGAGCAAAGGAAAGTTTGTTTGCACTTTCCCATAACGGCCGCGTGACACCCTTAGCCAAGGCTTTACCCATAAAAAGAGCACTGAACGCCAACCCGGAAGCGGCCTTTGCCGAAGCTATGCCAACCAGGGAAGACTGGAGCAAATTGATTTTACGCGGCGAGATGACCCCAAAGGCAACACACACAGTTACTTTGGCCAATGACAGTCTGGCAGATCAGCAGAGCAGGCTGTTACACGTACAGGGTATCTGTACCTTGCGGGATGATGGTGTGAAACAGATCGAGCAGCGTCTCTATAACCCACATGGCTCCATTTTCCATTTTCTGTGTGATGAAGACACGGTTAACGGCGGTAAGGGCCTGGCTCCTGATGCTGCCAGTTACATTTCTGCGGGTATAGGGTTTTGCTTTATGACCCAATTCGGGCGGTATGCCAAAATAGTCAAAAAGGATCTGCAACATTACAGTATTTTGCAGGACACTCATTTTTCACTTGGAGGTGCCAGTGGTGGTACTGGCAATGAAGGTGCTGCGGGCCCAATAGAAACTCAGGTATTTCTTGATACAGGAGAAGACGATGACTTTGCCAGAACCATCCTGGATATGGCAGAGCAGACCTGTTTCCTGCATGCTTTCTGTAAAGCTGATTTAAAAACCAAAGTGTCCATTCAGCCGTACTCCAAATAGCACAAACAATTTTTACACATATGACACTGACACCCATTCCCCTGAATCGGAGGAATGAGAATGCCAGTAAGTCGGTATGCTGGCAGCGCCAATGCCAAGCGTCTTCGCGCACTCATAGCGATCGCACTCGCCGGATGACTTCGACGTCGTGGCATGGGCGAAGGGCTAGAAATCCGGTTTGGATTTCGCGGCGGGATACTTACTCGGCGGCAGGATTTACGGCAAAGCCGTTGCGCGGGTTGATGGTTTCCCCATTCACCACGGCGTCGATCCAGGCGCTGCCACTGCGGCCGTCCTTCATGGGATTGCCGCGGATGGTGATCGGAGTGCCCGGGGGCAGGTCGCCTTTGCGGATACCCGCCCGCATCAGCGTGCTGGGACCTTCCGCCTCGAAGCCCCAAGTGGTGACGTTACCATCACTGTTGGTGACATCCACCAGCAGCCAGGAGTGCGGATTGGTGTACTGGAATTCCTTCACGACACCGGTCACTTCAATAACCTTCGTATCATCGAACATGGCCCCGGAATGGTGGGCGTGGACGGCTCCAACAACGCACATCGATGCAAGAATAAGAGCGTGCCTAAGTAATCGTTTCATCATTATCACTACCTGTTGGGTTAATCCGCTGCCTGCCTGACGTCTTCATCCGTGCTTACAGTGGCGTCGTTTTCGATGAAATCGAAATCACTGAACTGGCTGGTACCGTCGCTTTTTTCCAGGATGTCGTTGTTCTGGTTTTCACGGCAGTCCCAATAGCGCAGGCGCTGTAAATTGTCATCGTTGGCCAGTTGTGTCCAGCTCTGGCGCGTGTACCAGGGCTCGCCAAGGTTGACCGGATCGAACACCCAGTAATCGGCCTCCAACGTGATGCCGTCCACTTTTTTCAAGCGTTCCACCACGTCCACCTGGTCCGAATAGTCCGGCTGGGTGCCGCGCTGGTACTGGCCGCTTATCAGGTAGGTGGTATGGGTTACCAGCATGCCATTGGTCCAGAAACCGATAGTGTCGCCGTTGGCTGAGGCATAGGCGTCCTCGGGCAGCGTATGCGCGCTGCCATCCGTGTAGACACGGCGGACGTCGTTGACCATTTCATTCATGAGCCAGGTCTGGTTCGGGGTGACGACGAATTCGTGCAGAAAAGGCTCGGTGGCCCAGCGCGGAAAGCTCGGTGGGCGGCAGTCGGAGATGGGGTCGTATTCACCGCCGGTGCTGGCGATCAGATCGATCTTGCGCTGGCGCGCGCTGGCACCTGCCGGAGTGAGCTTCGCAGTGGTTTCATTGGCGCGAATATCAGGATCGAAGGACAGGCCGCCACCGGTACGGGTGTAGACGCCGGACCAGTCGTAGGCCGGCTTTGCCATGTCTTCCCAGGTCAGGGTGTCGCCGCCCTTGGCCGTTTCTTGCAGGTATGCATAGAGCTCCCATGCATTTTCGAAGCGCTCGCCGAAGACCTGCAAGCGCGATTTGTGCTCGTTCCAGTTGGCGTCCTTCGCGAGCCAGTCCTCCTGCGCGGTCAGTGAATCGGCCGTGATGAGCAGGATGACAAACAAGTTGAGGCGGACAGCGGTTTTCAGTTCGGTCATGCGTCGATACCTGGATTGTGTGCAAAGCAGCAATTAACAAGGAAAATTCTTCTGGCGGGTTTCTGCATAAATGTTTTTCCCTGCGCAGAATTTACGATTACTCCCGGCGTTTGGCAACCTGTATTTGTAGTGGTTCAATAAAGCCGGACACCAACAAATCTATCAAATTACTGTCCTGGACTTGTTGACCACTCGACGTCCCCCCATCTTCAGTAGCACTTGGCTTTAGAGTCCGGGGTTGATGTTATCTGCTTTCATTGCTAACTGCTTCGCATACGCCGCTGGCGTCAAACCACCCAAAGCCTTCTTGGGTCTTTCTTCGTTGTACTCTCTGTGCCATGCCTCAATAAGCACTCTTGCATGGTGCAGATTCATGAACCAGTTTTCGTTCAGACACTCATCCCGAAAACGGCCGTTGAATGATTCAATGTAGGCGTTCTGGTTCGGCTTCCCTGGCTCGATCAGCCTCAGTTTTACTCCATGTGCATGGCACCAGCCCAGCATAGCTTTGCCGCAGAATTCCTTGCCGTTGTCCGTCCTGATGACCTGGGGATAACCACGCTCCCGGCAAAGCCTGCCCATGATCCTGGTCAGCATCTCGCCGCCTATGGCACGCTCAGCTACCACGGCCACCGCTTCGTGCGTGGCATCATCGACAACCGTCAAACACTTGATCACTCGCCCATCGGCACTACGGTCAAACACAAAATCCATCGACCATACCTGGTCTGCCTGTTCTGGGCGAAACAGCGGCTGACGTTCACTCACAGGGATCTTCTTGCGCTTGCGGCGCTTCACCTGAAGTTTGGCTTCGGCATACAGGCGATCCACGCGCTTGTGGTTTACTACCAAACCTTCTTGCCTCAACTTCAGGTAGATCATCCCAGCGCCGTAGCGGC
>CAMDML010000005.1 GCA_945902215.1 Klebsiella pneumoniae
TGGCAAAAACTGGTATTGGTTCAAAAAACAACAACTCACCAACAACCCCTTCACATGCTGCCGCCACGCAAATGGATGTCCGCATTTCATAAGCGCCCTGACCTGCAACTGCATAGGTTGGCGCGTCGCGATAAGACAGCAGCGCCTCCTTCCGGGTATTCAGGATTTGGTCGATAAACTCTTTGTCCCAATCAAGGTTTATCTTTCCTGTATCCGGGGTGCAGGGCCAGTGAGAAGTACCGCCGGTACTGACAAGCGCAATCTTTTCAGGTGCTTTATCAATGGCGCGTCTAAGCGCCTTGCCGAATTCCCATACACGATGCAAAGGTGTAAGCGGCGGCGCCTGACAATTGATGTTGACCGGAATGACCGGCAGGTCATAGTCAGGTACAAGAAGATGCAATGGCACTGACAGACCATGATCAAATTTCCATTCCTGGGCATACCCTACATCCACGGTCTGCATGACTTCTTCGATAATACGAGTCGACAGCGCGGGATTGGCAGGAATGCTGCGGCGGGGAATTCGCAGCCATTGTGGATCTTCGATAGGCCCCTCATAGCTGTCTGCCATGCCAATTGAAAAGGCAGGCATATTGTTCATGAAGAAGTTGGCGAAATGCTCGGAAGACACCATCATTATCGCGTCCGCACCGGCTTGCTTTATTGCCTGCCGCTGCTGGTCAAAACCGGCAAGCAGACTCGCGTACAGTGCAGGATCTGCCAACTCGCTGCGTGCTGTTATTCCGGGGGCATGGCAGCAAATGCCTGCATAAACCAGACTCATATGTGTAATTCTCCAGGCGCAGCAGCTGTACTCAGGATTGTCCGTTCATTGGCATGCTCAGGATTACAACCAGTGCTGTGGCACCGGGAAATTGCGAAACCGCCTTTCAAACCCAACTACCCGTTTTACAGCGGGCCGCTGCCAGATGCTTTCAGCGATGCGATCCCAGTTGGGGCGTTCTGGCACAGAGGCTATGCGCTCATCAGTGGTCCATAAATACATCACAAAAAGATAGGCATCGACGACAGAAAAATGGTCCCCTAGCGCCCACGTTTTCCCAGCCAGTTTGTCGTCAACAACCCGCGCAATTTTCGCGAGATTGATCACGGCCTGACTTCTTACAACGGCGTTTGCATGCTCATCATCACCTGCATAAGCTGAAGATCGAAAAATCGCACGTATATAGGTATGTACACTGCTCGACAATAAATTCATCCATTCGTGCGCCCGATATCTGTTGAAATCGCCAACTTTCGGCAGCAGCCCCCTTTCAGGAACCAGGTCGCCGATGAAGGTCAATATGGCATGGGTTTCAGTCAATACTTGATTGCCGATGGCAAGTGCCGGCACTGCACCTTTTGGATTCAGCGCGAGATAATCAGCAGTGAAATTTGCCCGGGATTTGAGATCTACCAAGTGCCGCTCATAGGTAAGGCCGGCCTCTTCCAAAGCTATGTGTACAGCAAGGGAACAGGCCCTTGGATAGTAGAACAACATCAGCTTTTGATTCATGTCAGATTTCTTTGTCGAAAGCGTTACCCGTCCAATTTCATTCGGGTAACATGTGCCAATCCCGTTTTAGAATCATCCCTTGTCTTGCTGTGCCCAACACCAGAAACTGATCAGCAACTTTGACAGCGAACATGCCAACATGAGCCTTTACTTTGTCCAGAAGCTTATCTATCAGCTGAACCGTGACCCACATGTTCGCAAGCGCTTTGAGAGCAGCTTCGATGAATTGCTCAGCGAGTATCAACTCAGCGACGAAGAAATCCAGGCGTTGCAAGAGCGCAATATTGGCCTGCTTTACGTTCATGGAGTAAATGGCCAACTGCTGATGCACTATGCTGCTTTGCTTGGTATTGGCTGGGCTGATTATCTGGAGGCCATGCGCGAAGGAGTTCGCAAATATGGACCTGTGCGAAGCGGAGTTTACGCAATGACAGGGGATGGCAAGGACTTCATGATGGCAAACAGACAACAAAACTGAAAGCTGTCCGGTCTGAAATTTGTTCGCTACCATGCTTTTGCCACATGGCCACCAGCCATGACAAAAGGCACATGCTGCAATGTACTTATGTCTTCCAGTGGATTGCCTTCCACAGCAATAATGTCAGCAAAATAGCCAACACCAAGTTGCCCTACCAAGTTTGTCCACCCTATCATTTCGGCAGCTGATGTAGTCGCTGTTTCGATAGCCTGCATTGGCGTCATTCCCAATTCAACGTATTTGATGATCTCGTTGGCGTTCTGTCCGTGGGGCATGATGCCGGCATCTGTTCCCATGGCAATCCGTACACCTTCCTCCATTGCACGACCAAGCATCGGGTGCATCAGCGCCACATTGTCGCGCCGACTCTCCTGTGCTGCCTCAGGGATGTTGGGTCTGGCCAGAAAATAGTCCTGCAGGTATGCGGTAGGAACAAGCCAGGCAGGTTGCATTTTTAACTGAGCAATTATGGCCGGATCAATCCAGCTACCGTGCTCGATTGAATCTACCTTGGCATTCAGTGCGGCGACTATACCTGCCGTGCCGTGCGCATGCGCCGCGACACGCAGGTTCAGAGCATGCGCAGTTTCAACTATTGCGACCAGCTCGTCATCGAACATTTCCGGCAAGGAGTCCCTGCGCCCATTCGGGTCCGCCCCTCCTCCGGTGGCATTCAGCTTGATTGTATCCGCACCAAGCTTGTAGAGATCGCGGACAGCGCGCCTGCAGTCATCAGCGCCATCGCAAACCGCGCTGGAAAGTGTCAATGCAGCGATATCGCTGCGTAAACCACGGAGATCTCCGTGACCGCCGGTTGCCGAAATGCTCTGACCCGCCGCTATAATGCGCGGTCCTGGAACTACTCCGCGATTTATCGCATCACGAACTGCCAGAATTGCTTCCGTGCTGGCAGAGCCCAGATCACGCACTGTGGTAAATCCAGCCATCAGGGTGATCTGCGCATTCTCCGTGGCCCTCATGGCCAGATCAGCCTGGGAATCACGGGCAAATTCACCAAGAGCATCAGGTGCAAGAGTAAGGTGAACGTGCATGTCCAACAAACCTGGCAACACATAAGCGTGTTTCAGATCAATGATGTTGACATCGTCTTGCGGGAAAGCACTGGCGTCCAGATAGCCTGATACGACATCCCGTATGCGATCTCCCACAATGACAACTGTATGTTCAAGCGCTGGAGTGGTGCCAGGCTCTACCAGCAGCCACCCCGCGTGAAGAAGCGTGATTTTTTCTTGGGCCACTGCTGTCAGAGGCAGCAAGGCTGCCAGTGTAATTACACTGGTAAATCTCTTCACACGCACCTCACGCAAAGCCTTGCCTGAACGCTCTCATCTAGTCATCCCGGGGAGCTGAAAATTGTCTTCATAAATACAATTAGCTTCCTTGACATCGGTTCCTAAAACACGATCACGAAATTTCACATGCTTCCACTCTCCGACCCAATATTCCGGGTCGGTAAAGGTATAGTCACTGACCATGGTGTTGCCGTCATTGATCAGGCTTATACGCTCTACAATTTTTAGCTGCTCGCCAGATGGAACCCCGGCCTGAATCAGCCGATTAGTCCCAATGAATCCGCTTGTTTCAACGACAAGAGTATCGCCTTCCCAGTGGCCTATGGATTCGCCCTGCCAATTGCGGTCAATCTCATTACCAGTAACAGGTTCTCTGCCATCGAGAAAAATCACGCGATAATCATTGCTCAGGCGCGACACCATGAAAATTGCCGTGGGGTACTGCATCATCATCAAGGCGCCATAGCGTGTCATGAAACGTGGCATACCTGGTGGATAACACAGAACGGTTGGATCATCAAAACGCTCACCTCTTTCTGATGCGGCAATATATGCCGCATGATTAGCCTCACCTTTCGGGGTCAACTGGGGCGTTGGCTTGAATTCAAATGAACCATAATTGGCGCGATATTCGTCTTCGCCACGGAACTGCCACAGACCTGTCAAATCAAAAGGGGCCGCTGGGCGGGGCATGGCAAGGTTATCCGGATCAAGAGCCCCAGCTCTGTTACCTGCTCCCGGGCTATCTCCTGGTGCAAGACCACGGGAAATGATCGGCAGTTCTGAAGGGCGGGTTTTTCTTTCACGCATTTCCCAAGTCTCGCCAACCGGCGGCGGCTCATACGGCATCAATGCCGGATATACCTGAGTCACAGATCTTTCGGGCGGAGGATCCATATTGTAGGCCCTGCCGTCAGCACCACGCAGGCCCAGCACCAAACCACCGGGTTCGCCTGACTTCATCGGGTTCAACCTGACAGTAATGGTGTCTCCCACTTTGATCGACCCACGATCAAAACCCATGACCTGCATCTCACCAATTCCTTGGCCCTCCAGTTTCCATAACTCGGCTTCACCGTTTGAATTTTTAACTTCAATACTTAGCAGCAAATGCGGATTGCGCAATGTAAACAAAGTGACAGTACCCGTTTTTTCAAGGGTATTGGTGGTGTCAAACACCACGGCAGAGTGATGCGCCATGGCATTGCAGGCCAACAAAACATATGAAGCAAAAACCAGCCCAATCTTTCCAAGTCTCATGCGGTCCTCCAAGTAAGCTAATTGAACAGGCCTGTACAGGCCTTGATGATTTACTGCAATTTATGACCAGTGAATAAACGCTTTGGGGTAATTTAAAAGCTTGTAATAGTTTGGATGGTAATTCATCAAGACAACCAAAATCAATTCATAAAGCCTGCGCGCACTCCAGTTGTAGAAAATTCAATAAAGTGCCATTTTCTCGTATATTTAATGAACTTCTATAGGCATTCACCCATTCAATGTATATATATATTTGTATTGTTTGGGGGCATTTTTAGCTGGCATTGTTTTCCATTGTCAGCAAAAAATAATTATCCAAGCTTCAAATTATTTAGCCAAATAACCGCTTGGTAGAATTGCAGAATAGACGTCGGGTAGCTCTGTTTCACTGGACATTTGGTAATTGCAATCACTGGCTCGCGCATCGATATGGTATATACGCTTCACCCGGCCACCACGACATAGCGCACACCGCAAAGCTCAAACATAGTCACTTCTTGCAAACCCATTGCAATATGAGCCTTGCGCGAAGAATGGTTGTCTTCACGAATGAATGACATGACCGGAGCCTGCTGCATGTACACGCGCTGAGCACGGAACATCGCGGATGCAATGCCACGGCCGCGAAACTCCTGTGCGACACAAATAGGACCATGCAAATAGGCCCCTGGATTAGAGCAGACTTTCAACATGGCCTGAATGATGGGCACATGGGCCTGCGCTTCGCGGGAAGTAAAGGCTACATACCCGATAACACTCTTGGCGCTTCGTGCCACGATTAGTGATTTACTGTTGATGGCCTGCTTGAACCACTCCGGGGTGAAGCGTGCGGAAAGGCTGCCACCCTGCTCCGGCTGATTCTCTTCCTGTACGTCAAGGATGCCCTCGATATCCTCAGCGCTTGCCAAACCAACATCGAGGTCTTCCAAAACCATGTGGCTATTGCAGTTAACGTCCTTCATTCTTGCAGCTCCCTCCCGCAGGATGCGCAGCTTACTGACGCCAGTTTGCAGCTCGCTCAAAATACTCGGGCAAGTCTCCAGAAACATCAAGGATTCTGTAAGACGCATGTGGATCGCACTCATAGGATTCAGTTACAACAGATTCGCGTCGGGTCAAGGTCCCGTTATTGGTGAGGGGGCGTGTGTAATATTTGGGGTCATGAAAACTGTATTCCCGTGCCAGGGAATTATCCGAAGTGAGCCACATTCGTTCCGTTAGAGTGGCCTCAGGTGAGACGGGGGCACCGTTCGAATTGTAATACATGGGTCTAAATCCCCGGGTTTCAACTACCAACACATCACCTTCCCAATGACCGATTGAATAACCCATGAACGTGGGGTTAATGGTTTCGGGAAATTCACGCCCATCCAGGAAAATATAACGCTGCGCATTTCCAATATCATTTGGGAAATCCATTTTCAGCACCTGGTTTTCGTAAAATAAATCCACAGGTGAGCCGCCTCGAACGCGCAATGTTCTTAGTAAGCCTGGATTCACACAACGATTGATCGGGTCATCCATGTCCTTGTAATTATCCAGCACCATTTGTCCTTCTGGCGTATAGGAAGTCACAGCTTTTTTAATGCCACGCGTTCCAACACTCCAGAAACCTGTGAAGAGTTCCGGATTTGGAGGAGCCGTTGAATCAGACACATATGGTGTATATGGCGTAGCCTCCCAATTTACTGGATCACCTTTAACCCCCGGTACGCCTGTATCTTCGGCAACGTACTTTCCCACAATTTTTCCATCAATAAATTCACCACTGAAATCGTCAAGGCGTAACGCATCACCACCATCATAAGCATCCAGGGTGAATGCAATAGTGCGGTCTTGGATATTGCCAACTACAGAACTACCATCCACAAATATTTGCATCTTTTGCTCGTTTTGTTCAATAGCCATCAGGAATTTGGTGACCGGATTGGTCATTAGCTCCACTTGCCATACACCGATAAAATCAAGTTGAGCAGCCTGCACAAAAGTGGCCGATGAACTTGCAAGAAAGGTAACGATCACGCGCATGGACATTAGGCAAACAATCTTCAGGGGGTTGGGCATTTATTGACTCCGCTTATTTTATTCGCGATAAATTATTGCAAAGGTCCGGCAGAACCAAGATCCAGCACAGTGCCGTCTGCCTTGGTGACTGTTTGCGGCCAAATCAATGGTCTCTCGTCTCTTCCAAGCCTGCCATAAACTGTTACTTTGTCACCAACTTGAAGAGTACTTTTTGTCCAGCCAATTCTGCTCATTGCACCAAGGTTCATTGTCACAATTGCCCAGTTGACATTGATTCCATCTTCACTCGTTATCCGCATGATGTATTGCGCGTGAGGATTTGCAAAGTAAACCTCCACAATTTCACCCGAGACAGTGCCATATTTGTCAGGATCAAAATCAGTACTGTAGGCGTGATGGGCCAATGCACTTTTCCCTGGCAGTAGCAACACGAAAAAAACGACAAGAAAGGCGGCTCTGAAAATCATGTTAGTTGCTCCAGTCATGTGAAAGGCTTTTGGTTGTGTCCAGTAAATGACTGCAGATTGCAGTGTGGCTGGCTTTTTCCACGAGAGCCACGTGCTACTTTGCCGCCGATGAATTCTGGGCATTACTCAGTGGCAGGAAGAACAACACAACAGCCCCGATCAAAGAGCCCATTGCCATGGTCAAGGCAACATTGGCCAAGGTAGTCCCGCTTTCCAACAAGTAACCTGCGATCATCGGTGACAATACTGAACCACCCCTGCCGATACCAATCACGAAACCGGTGCCAGTGGCGCGGACATGGGTGGGGAAAACATAGGCAACAATGGAGTAGAAGGCAGAAACACCCGCATTGCCAAAGAACCCTGCCAGAGCCGCCATCATACTGAGAGATTCAACATTGGCTGCCGAACGACCAAACCAGGCTACTCCTATGGCGGAAAGTAGTACCACACTTATAGTGAGGGGTTTGAGTCCGAAGCGCAGGCTGGCCAATCCGAACGCAGCGCCACCAAGTGCTCCTCCTATGTTTGCCCAGGTGAGTACGCCGGACGCAGCAGAGGCGTCGATACCCATCTGAACAACCAAAGTTGGAGTCCATTTAAGGATGTAGTAGAAAGTAATGATGTGAAAAAAGTAACCCGCTGTAACGATGACGGTGATTAAAGCCAGGGCAGGAGAGAAAATATCGAACACCGTTTTCCTGCGGGCTTCTGCTGTAATTTCTGGCAGGGAGGAGACAATGTTCTTACCAAGTTTTAGCAATGCTGCATTGACCCTTTCAAGGGCATTATTCGGCTGCTTGCGACTCAGCCAATGAACAGACTCTGGCACCATAAAGTACACAACAGGTAGCAGCGAGGCGGAGAGAAAAAACCCCGCATAGAACATGGTGCGCCAGTTGCTGCCATCAGCCAAAAGCATGGTTTTGCCAATTTCGCCACAGGCTATGCCGCCAAGCGGATAACCTATTGTCATCATGGCAATACACATGGCACGCCGTCTGCTATTGGAGAATTCAGCTACTACCGCATTGGTTGTGGATAACATGCCGCCAATCCCAATGCCGGTAAATATGCGCCAGATACTCAAGGTGGTTGGGCTCGTCGCAGTAGTAGCCATAAACATGCCGCCGGCCATCACCATCAAACAGCCAAGCAGCATTGAGCGCCGACCATATTTGTCGGCAACGCCACCAAGCAGAATCGAGCCAAAGGCCATTCCTATCAGTTCCATTGACAGGATTACACCTAGTTGCGCACGATTGATGCCCCATTCAGCCAAAATGCCTGGAGCGGATACGCTGATTGCAAGTACATCGAAGCCATCCATCGCGTTCAGCATGACAGTGATCGCAATGACAACAATCTGCATGGTTGTCATTGAGGCTTTATCAATCATCTCACGTGGATCTGTCATGACTTAGGTCTCCCCTGCGGCGACTCTGTTCCAGAATTTATGGTTTCCCTGGCGAGCGAAGGTGTATTGGTGTCGCGATCAACTTGTGGCTTGACCTTCACAGGATCAGGGCGGTGGCGGTACCGGTCCGATCAGGGCTTCAATAGCAAGTCCAAGAGCGAGGATCCGCGCGTCACTTCCAGGCAATCCGTCGAGCTCGATGCCTACCGGCATACCGGTATGATGACCCAGGCCGCCTGGAATGGAAAGTCCAGGTAACCCGGCATGACTTGCAGGTTCCGTGTTGCGAACGAAGACCAGAAATATGTCTCGCGTGTTACCTTCTGGCCCTTGTGTTACGGCCACCCAGGGAGTGGTCGGAAAAATGATTGCTTCGATCTCGTAGCGTTCGAAAATTTCCTGATAGTAGCGAGCCAGTCTGGCGCGAACTTCGAGGAGGGCCGCCCTCACAGCATCGGGGTCCTCCTTGTTGACGCCATCAAGGGCAGGCAATTCTGGCAGTGGCATGGGCGACAGGCGGCTTGCAAAGGAGTTGCGAAGGCTTTCATCGGAAATCTGTTGCTGGATATCGGCAAGATCGAGTCCCACCTGATAGCGATCCAGATATTCGCTCAAGCTGTTGCGGGTGAGATAGCGACCCGCTGCACCCGCTGCGTCTGCCAACGCTTGCAAGTCCGGCATGTCCACATCTACGAGCTCAACGCCGGCAGCAGCAAGCAGAGCGAGCGTGGTGTCGGCCACTTGGCGTGTGTCCGCGTCCAGATCAGCATAACGCGAAGCGAGAATTCCCAGGCGAACCCCTTGCAATGGAGCAGGAGTAACGATTTCAGTTCCTGTGATCACGGCATCGAGCAGAGCGACATCAACCACGGTTCGCGCCATAGGGCCTGCTGTGTCACGCGCCGAATCGAGTGGGGTTATCCCGTTCGCAGCATATCGACCAAAGGTAGGGCGCAATCCGGCACCTCCTGTTAGTGCTGCAGGGATACGTACTGATCCGCCGGTATCGGTACCGAGCCCGCCAGGAACAATGCCCGCTGCAATGGCGGCGGCGGTCCCGCTGGAGCTACCTCCCGCAAAGCGGGTCGTGTCATAAGGGTTGCGAACACCGGCCGGAAGCTGGGTTACAAACGCTTCGTTGTAACCGCTGATGCCCATGGCAAGTTCATGCATATTCGCCTTGGCAAGTATGATCGCTCCCGCGTCGACCAGTGCTTGCACTATCGGTGCGTGTTGCGCGGGAGTAAAGTTGCGCAACGCTGGAGTGCCCGCCGAGTTGGGCAAATTGGCAACATGGATATTGTCCTTGATTACCAGTGGCACCCCATGCAGTGGGCCCCGGATGATTCCGGCAGCGAAGTCCGCATCTGCGGCAGCGGATGCTTTCAGTGCAGAATCGGCTGCCAGTGTGATCAACGCATTGAGATCAGGATTGCGTTCCGCCTGTGCTATCGAGGCCTGAATCAGTTGTGTGCTGGTAATGCGGCCTTCACGGATGAGACTTGCAGCCTCTGCTACACCAAGTTGCATCGGATCTGATAGCGCCAGAACGAGTTCGGGACTTTCTGGTTCGGAGGGTGAACAACCTTGCAGCAAAAAGGCAGTCATAAAAACCAGAATCAACGGGATTTGTTTATGCATATGCCTCACGTCTTAATATCTGCGGATATTGTAACTACGCTATCACATATTTCCCGATAGAATTTCGCCAATCAGCCCCCGTCGGTCGAGCTTCGTCAAGGTCAGCCTGGAAAATAGGTAGCCGCAAAAAAAAGCAGGAAAAAAAAGCTGGCCGAAGCCAGCTATAAGCAACTGCAGGGGAAAAAACTTAGAAGCGTGCGTCAATAGTCACGCCAATACTGCGTGGCTGACTGGGGGTTACCCGGTTTTCCTGCTGGAAGGTATTGAAGAAGCTGAGATAAGCAACTTCATCCGTTACGTTTTTCACGTAAAGGGCAACATCATATTTACCCATGTTTGCACCTAATCTCAAATTGCCCATGGCGTAAGCCGGGTTCTCGATATTGCGGTCGACACGCATCTGGTTTACATCAACCTCACCCTGATAGACGATATCTGCACGCACAAATGCCGCGATGTTGTTCCAGTTGAAATCAACATTCATAAAAGCACTGCCGGAGTTATCCGGAACGCCAGCCAGTTTTTGACCATCGAAGCCGCCTAACGGATCAGAAAGTGTTGCAACCAGTTTGGCTGTCAGACAGGACGATGGATTGACTTCCCAACGCGCCAGCATGCCGGTGTAATTGGCGCCGAGAGTCACATTCTCATTCGCCTGCCAGGTAAACTCTACTTCCCAGCCATTGGAACTGGCGGGATCATCAAGCTCGGTACAATTGACCATGCCATTGAACTGCCCGGTAAATGGTGCGCCCAGTTGCAGGTCATGCCAGACGATGTTGTAAACCGAGAAATTGGCGTAAAGGCTGTTGTCAAACCAGGCAGTCTTGACACCGATCTCGTGACTGGATGTGGTATCTGGCTCATAGAACAAAGGTATGATCGGAGTAATCTGGGCGTTGATCCCGCCAGGCCTGAAACCTTCAGCAAACTGGTAATAGATCTGGCCATCATCGCTGTAGTGCCACACGCCTTCCAGTTTCACCGTGACATCGTCAAACGACCTCGGGGAACTCAATTGGGGGCCAGGGACACCACCGATTGGCACCGATTTGACAAACGGGGTTATCAAAACTCCTGTCTGGTTCCGTTCCATGTCAAACCAGCGCAAGCCACCTATCAACTCCAGGGAATCTGTCAGATCGAAGTAAAGTTCCCCAAACACTGCTTTGGAAGTCTGTTCGCCTTCTGAAGTACGTTCAAGCAACAGCTCTGTGGAGGGAAGCCGCAATCCAGTTGAGGCGCTCACTTGCGGTACATAGCTGTAAAGCGAATTTTCAAGCGTCTGGTAATAGGCGCCAGCAACAAAAGTGGTGCGATCATTTAGCTGACCTGACAACCGGCCTTCGGCAGTGAACTGTTCCGTACCCATATCCTGCATGCTGCTAACCCGGTCCTGCGCAGAAACGGTGGCTCCGGCCCAAGGGCCAAGCGGAGTCAGCTTGAAACGGCGATGCAAGCGCGATGGACTCGAAGAGTCACGTGCATCAAATATTTCGCGTTCAAACCAAGAGGCTGCCAACACCATATCCAGATCCCCGAAATTGCGCTCATATTCGAATGCAAATATTTCGGTTTTGTCAGTATGGGGCTCTTCGCTTCTGACATTGGTTTGTAACTCTCCCGCTTTAGGTGTGAAAAAGCGGTTGCTGCCGACAACAGAAGGCGGACCAGTTATATAAGTGGAGTCATACGGATTGGAAGCAGTACGTCCTTCCATATCCACATCCTGGTAAAAATATTGCAACAATAGTGAGGAATCTGCATCAATATCCCAGCCAAGCTGCGCGCGCACACCACTCATGTCAAAGCTGTTCACGTCTTCCTGACCGGATGACACAGAACCGTCAAGACAGCCAGCGCCAGTCCTGATCGACACTTCAGGAATATTGACGGCTAAATTGCCGGGATTGGGCAGGCCGGGCTGATAGCAAGATGCAGCTTTTCCAAGCACGACATTGTCGATGAACCCGCCGAACTTGGTCTGGTAACCAACAAGACGCAGCGCAAGCTTATTATCAACCAAGGGGATGTTTGCCATGCCGCGAAATGAAGTATTGGGTGAGCCGTGGCTGACTACAGCGTGATCCAGCTGGATTCGAGAATCGAATTCAGCGGCATCGGGTTTGTTGGTGATTGAGCGCACGACTCCACTCATGGAATTCTGCCCGTAAAGCGTGCCTTGCGGACCACGCAGAACCTCAACGCGCTCCATGTCGAAGGCTCCCAGATCCGGCTGGTTGCCACCGGCCAACAATGCATCCGCGCCGCTACCGATCATCGGAATGTTGTCGACGTAAACGCCGACGGTAGATTCTCCTGGACCGGTTATTCCACGCATGAGGTAGGTTTTTTGGCCAGGCCCGAGATCGATCACATTCAACCCGGGTACCGAACGGGAGAAATCAGTAAATTCCTGCACGCCCATGCGCTCCAGCGTATCCTGGGTAATGGCTTTGATACTGGAACTGAGATTCTGCGCTGATGCTTCACCGGTTTTAGTTGCAGTAACCAAAACCTCTTCGATGGCTGTTGGCTGGGCGGAAACCGCACCTGATACCAAGATCAATGAGATATAAACCGGAAGACGTTTTAGTTTGAATTCGTGATGCTGCATTGAGTGCTCCACTTTTTGTGATAATTATTTGATTGTGAATTGCGCAGTTTTTGCTTCTTACACCCAGCTACTCCCAAGGTCACCTGCAGCAGCTTGCAGAAGTGTTTGCGACCGTACAGTATTTTTTCCTTAGGTATAATACAGCGGTATTTATATTTAAGATAAGCGTTTACCTATCATATAGCGCATTTCCACGACCAAAAATGACAACACTCACATGTTCGATTTTATCTTTATTGGCTCCGACCGCTGGATGGCGCAATGCAAAGCATCACGCTCCATGATAAAATCAAGTCGCGCACAAATGTCAGTGACTGATTATTTTGGTGCGCAAGGTGAGACTCTTCTTCTTCAACCAAAAGGTATGGTTAGCCATGCAGCGTCGCGACTTTAATTCGTTGGTTCTTTCATCAATGCTTATTGCTGAAGTACTCAGCCGAAAAGCATTGGCTCAACCATCGAATTCAACATCTACTACCCCTGCCGCTACACAACCTGGCGATATGCCGCTGCATGTGCTGGCCTTTGTACACAATGATATTGTGATGATGGACCTGATAGCGCCAATGACTGTTTTTAACCTGATGGGCGCTCGCATCGATTTTGTCGCAGCAACTGAAGCGCCGGTTCGTACCGATTTGGGAATGCCTGTTGTTCCAACTTTTTCTATACAAAATGCGCCAATATCCTGTGACATCCTGTTTGTCCCTGGCGGGTTGAAGGGCTCGGTGGAGGCGATGGATCATCGGCAAAGCTTGGATTATTTGGCGGCTGTTGGGGCGCAAAGTCGATATGTGACAAGCGTCTGTACCGGTTCTTTATTGCTCGGCGCAGCAGGATTGCTCCGTGGATTCAAAGCCACATCACATTGGTATGTACGCGATCTGCTCGGATTGTTCGGTGCTGAATCCACATACTCGCGTGTAGTAATGGATGGCAATCGAATCACGGGAGGCGGGGTCACGGCTGGCATGGATTTCGGTTTGAGTGTCGCCGCCCAATTGCGCGGTGAGCAGGTCGCCAAAACCATTCAGCTTGTTTTGGAATACGACCCTGAGCCAGCGTTTCAGGCAGGAACGCCTGAAACAGCGGGCGCTGAGTTGACTCAAAGTGTTTTGCAGCGTCGCTCGCCTTTAATCGAAGCCGCTCGCGAAAAAGCCACGCGGATTGGCAAGGCTTGGATATAGCAGCATCACATTAGATAATCCCAGATGTACCAATACAGGCACCTGTTGCGGGTGGTTGGGCTACTGCTGGTTGCCGCGCCTGGCATTACCCGCAACTTTTTTGTAGCGCGGTGCTGTACTTGTACTTCGGAGCATTGCTCATTACGATGCTGTCTTTGGCGTCTGCTTCAAAAGCTTATGCGCATTACGTAGAGCCATTTGACTCTGACTCCACTCATTTTCTCCAGAGAGCACATTATGACAATTCAAGTTGGCGACAAAATTCCGGCCTGCACCACCCTCAAAGTGATGGGGTCCAAAGGACCGCAGGGCATCACGACAGCGGAACTTTTCGATGGTAAAAAGGTGGTGATGTTCGCAGTGCCCGGCGCCTTCACGCCTGGTTGTTCACTGACACATCTGCCTGGTTATGTGGTGAAAGCCGATGAGATCAAGGCCAAAGGTGTGGACAGCATCATTTGCCTGTCCGTTAACGATGCCTTCGTCATGGGTGCCTGGGGCAAGAACCAGAACGCCGAACATTTGATCATGCTGGCCGACGGCAACGCCGACTTCACCAAAGCAATGGGGCTGGAAATGGACGGCACCGGTTTCGGCATGGGCATCCGCTGCAAGCGCATGGCGATGATTATCGACAAAGGCGTGGTCACACATTTCGCCATCGAACCGCCCGGCGGCATCGTCGTCAGCGCGGCGGATGCGATTCTGAAACTACTCTGAATATTTTTGTAACCTTCGTGGTTAGAGCTGCACCCCCCGGCCCCGTCCTCGTGTACTGAAGCTAAAAGTGGGTGTCCCGAATTTAGCGAAATTAGCGAAATTAGACTCAAAGAATCGCCAACAATTGCTCTGTCGACTTGCGCAGATTCTCTTCCCACGTGTACCCGATGATCTTCTTGCCGGTTTCGTTGTCAAGCCATGGCATCACTTCGTTGTCGTTGAGAACGTAGCGGTAGTCCACGGTCACCTCAGCGCCTGCCTTCATGTCTTTAAGCGCAAACACAAAACCCAAATGCCACAAACCACTCGGATTGAAGGAATGATTCACATAGCAGTCATCGGGCCAGTCGGTGCTGACGGTGTGAAAAGTCTCGAACCAGCGGACACAAGCCTCGTCTTCAGGTGAGCCCGGCACCAGCGCCGCACGTTCTTCGTGGTTGTATAGCTTGTTGATCGCATCAGGTGCCAGCAACACCTGCCCGCGCTTGACGCTTTGTTTCAGAAAAACGCCTTTGCCCTCAGCATGCTTGGCACTAAGGATTTCATAAGCTGGTACGATCATCCGGAAACTCACTCACAAATGCTAAAAAGTGGCCGCAGCATAGGCAGGCAAATCGGCTTTGTCCATTCCCCTTCGCCCTGCGGGCTCCGGCGGAACAAGCCCGCTCAGTTCGTGGAAAGGGAGGGACACTCGATGTCAAGGCTGAAGAGGGGGCGACTGGGTGGTTCCGGCGAGGAGCGTAAGCGAGCGAGCGGAGACTACCCAGGCGATCCCGAGCGCGGATGCCAAACGAGTGTCCCGGAACTGCGACATGCGCCGTTGCGACAACGAGTGTCCCTGAGACTGTTAGAATGCCACGATCAAGTCGCCACGGTTCCCTATGCCAGTTTTCCAAGCCCTGTTCCCCGTCATCGCCATCGCCGCACTGGGTTATCTGGCGCGCCGCCGTGAATGGCTGTCTGCTGCTGAAGCGGATGCCATTGAGCGCATCGCCTTCTGGTTTTTGATTCCTTGCCTGTTGTTTTACGGTACCGCCACGGCGGACTTCCCTGCCGCAATCAACTGGCAGTATCTGCTCGCATTTTATCTGACAGTACTGGCGGTGTACGCCGCTGGCATGGCGCTGGGCAAGATTGTTTTCGGTTACAACCTGCGCGGGCTAAGCGTGTTTGGCATGGCTGGCGCCTATTCGAATGTCACGGTGCTCGGTATCCCCATTGCGGTCGAGATCCTGGGGCAGAGCGCGTTCGTGCCGATGTTGTTGATCATCACCTTCCACAACATCGTGCTGTACACCACGGGCACTGTGTTGGCCGGTTGGAGCGCCAATGCCGGTGCCAACCTGGGCCTGCAACTGCGCAACATCGGTCGGGAAATGCTGCTCAATCCGATCAGCAGCAGCCTGTTGGCCGGCGCCGCGTGGAACTTGCTGGAACTGCCGACGCCTGCGCCACTCGTCGCAACGCTGGAATTGCTGACACGCGCGGCAGTACCAGGCGCGATCTTCGCATTGGGCGCAGCGTTGACCCGGTATCACATCCGCGGCGAAATTCCGGCGGCCCTGCTGATTGTCTTCATCAAGATGCTGGTACTGCCACTGGCGATGTGGGGGATGATGACACTGTTGTTCGACATCGACGAAGAATGGATGCAGGCAGCCGTGCTGCTGTCCTGCATGCCAGTGGGGATCAGCGTGTATGTGTTCTCACGCCGCTATGAAAGTTGCGAAACCGCAGTCGCAGCCGCCATTGTCATCACGGCGCTGGCCACTCCGCTGACGCTGAGTCTGGTGGCAGCACTGATTCTGCGTTAGCCGCGGGTTGGCCAGTTGCGCGCCAGTGTCAACGCTGCATCGAAGGGCAGGGCGGCACTGCTGTTGAACCCCTGGCAGGCATCGCAACCATGGTCGCGCAGAAAATCCAGTTGTGCCTGATGCTCCACACCCTCGGCAATCACCCTCATACCCAAGCCGGAGGCAAGCGTGATCATCGACCTGACCAATGCTGCGCTGTTCTTGTCTTGGGGTAGTTTGTCGATAAAGCGTTTGTCGATCTTGATGGCCTGCGCCGGAAAATCGAGCAGGCGACCGAGGTTGGAATAGCCGGTGCCAAAATCGTCAATCGTCAGTGGCATGCCGATCTGCTGCATGCGTGCGAGGTTACGCGCCACCTGCTCGTCGACAATCAGTGCATCTTTTTCGGTCAGTTCTATCGCAATAGCGCTGGGTGCCACACCGGTACCCCCGAGAATGCGTTCCATCCAGGGCAGCGTATCCGGGTTGCCCAGTTCGCCGACCGTCATGTTCAAATGTACGTGCGCCGCGGCCTGCTGACCCTGCTGTTGCAGCGCGCGGATAAAACGGGCGCTGGCCTGCAACATGATGCGGGTCAGATCCGGCATATGGCGGGAAACGCGCGCGATGGTCAGAAACTCAGGTGGCAGCAACTGCCCGTGCTCAGGATGTTCCCAGCGCGCGAGCACTTCCCAGCCGCTGAGCGCTTGCGTCCGGCACTCGATAATGGGTTGGAACCAGGCCTGGATCTGGCCATTGACGAGTGCCTGCTGGAAGGCGCGGACCAGATCCCGGCGGTTGGTCAGAGACAAAGACAAGGGGGCGCCCTCGTCGTTCAGGCTTTGCAGGTTGGTGCGCGCGTGTTCGATTAGCGTGTCCAGTTCGCGGATGCTGCCCTTGATCCAGACTTGGCGCATACCGATGGCGAGTGTCTGGCCGCCACTGTCGAAAGGGATGTTCTCCAGCGCAGCCAGCATGGGCAGCAATTCCTGGGGATTGGTTTCGGGACGCAGATCCACCAGCAGAAACTCGGCGCCGCCGAGTCGGGCAATACCCAGCATGCCGCGCGAGGCGTCGGTCAGGCGCAAGGCAATGTCAGCCAGCACGCTGTCTGCCACGCTGGCGCCATACAGGGTATTGAGTTCCGCGAAGCCAATGACATTGCCCAGCACAATCAGTGCTTGCGGATTTTCCTCAAGCCGCGCGGGCTGTTCGCTGATCCAGTTTTCCAAACCGGCGCGGTTGAGCAAGCCGGTGAGCGGGTCATGTTGTTTCAGGGTGCGTACCAGAGCGACGGCCTGCGCCGCCTGATTGACTGACGCGCGGACGCGATCAACCTGCATTTGGAAGAGGGTCTTGTGCAGCATTGTCATCACGGCGATGTAGACGGCCGTCATCGTGAAGAGTTCGAGACGTGGCAGGGGGCCCAGCAGAATGCCGGCCAGGACCAGCAGGCCGGCCGGGATCATTGCGGCTACGAACACGACTTGCGTCGTAGACAGGATCAGGGCCAATGAGGCGAGTGCAGCCAATACAATTACCATGCTGAACCAGCTGGCCTCGACACTGCCCCAGAGCGCGCAAACCAGAGGCAGACAGCCCCAGACGCTGCCGACACACAGATACACCATCGTGTTGCGCTTGGTGAAATCCGGAATGGGAGTAATAACAGTCAGCAGTGTGCTGCGGTTGCGCTGGGCGTTAACTACTGACGCCAGCGACACCAGGCAGATGGCCACACACCAGAGCACCAGTGGCAGATGCGCCACCTGCTGCCAGAGACCCACAGCCGCCATCAGGATGACAGGATAAACGCCCCATTGAATGGAGGCAGACATGGCAATTTGTTGCAACTGCAATTCGCGACGCAGGTTGTCGGCCAGATTTAACCCGGGAAAATTCGAGGGCCTGCCAAGGTTACCGGGCGGCGTCATCAACTCTTGCCGGTGGTCAGTGAAGGTGAGCGTATCTGATAGAAATTCGCGAGCAAAAGCAACCAACACAACACGAGCAGCGGCCAGTTGCCCCAGCGTGACCACGGCGTGTGTCCGGTGAAGAGTTGTACGGTGCCGCTCAGCGTCGCAGCTTCGAATTGCGGTGCGCGCGCGACAATGTGGCCGCGTTCATCAATGAGTGCGGAAATGCCGTTGTTGGTCGCACGCACCATGTAACGCCCGTTTTCCAGTGCCCGCATTGCCGCCATCTGCAGATGTTGCGGAGGACCCCATGAAGCGCCGAACCAAGTGTCGTTGCTGACCGTCACCAGCAGGTCGGCGTTCTGCGCGTAACGGCGCACAAACTCCGGATAGACCACTTCATAGCAAATGAAGGGCGCAATTCTCACCGAGCCTGCAGCCGTCAAGAGTTCCTGCCTGGCAGGGCCGGGAACCAGTGAGGACATCGGTAGCGCGAACAGTTCCAGCATGGGACCGAGCAGTCCGCGCAGTGGCGTGTACTCGCCGAAGGGCACCAGTTTCTGTTTGTGCCAGAGGCCGGAACCGTTGCCGAGTACGGCGAGACTGTTGTGTAGACCGGCATCGGTGCGCGCGAAGATGCCCGTGAGCAGTGTTGAATCATGGCCATTAACCACAGCGGCGACTTCATTGAGCAGTGGCGAGTCTGTGGCATAAACCAGCGGCAATGCTGTTTCGGACCACACCACCAGATCGTGGTTCCACAAGGGTTCGCTCAGTTCCATTTGCGTTCGGAAATTGTTCTCCAGCGCGTCGTCAGCGAATTTCAGTTCCTGCGGTATGTTGGCCTGTACCAGCGCGACATCCAGCGTACCCTCCAGCACGGGTGTTACCCAGTTGACGCGACCAGAGAGCGCGGACAGTGTCCAGAGCACGAGCAGGCACAGTGATTGTTGCCAGCCGCGCAGTGCTTGATGCAACGGGGGTTTACTCCGGTCACGGTATTGGAACTGGCGCCATCCCTCGACCAGCAGCGCACTGCTTAGTGCGAGCACGAAACTGATGCCGAAGACCCCGAACAGGGGGGCGAGTCCCGCAAACAATGTTGTGACGTGCGCATAGCCCAGGTATAGCCATGGGAAGCCGGTCAGTAACCACGACCGCAACCATTCACCGAGCAACCAGGTGGCAGCAAAGCCCGCAACCGGATAGCGCGCAGCACCGAATTTCCGGAACCCCCAGCCTTGTAATGCGAACAGGGTTGCAAGTCCGGCGACAAACAGGAGAGTCAAGAAGCCAGCGAGGAGTGGGGGCGCGTTGCCGTAATCGTGGATGCTGACATAGACCCACGATGCACCGGTGCCGAAAAAGCCGAAGCCGAAACACCAGCTGGTCAAGGCCGCACGTTTTGGCGTGGTGTTGTCCAGAAGAAAATACAGCAGGGCAAGCGCCAGCAGTGCCAACGGCCACAGATTGAGCGGACTGAAACTAAGCGGAGCCAGCGCGCCGGCTGCGAAAGCCAGGGGCAGGCGTAGCCGATTGAAGGTGTCAGAGTAAAACATCAACTACCCTCGCCGGAGTCAACCGGAATGTGCGCTTTTACTTTGACACTGGTGTTGCCAGTTCGCCGCGCGACGCATGCAGCAGCCGGATCTGGCGGTTATCGGCGTTGAGCACCTTGAACAAGAAGCCGTTGATGCGCACGGTTTCCTCACGCACTGGAATGCGGCCGAACTCGCTAAGCACCAGGCCGCCGATGGTGTCGAAATCTTCTTCCGGGAATTCAGTGGCGAAGAACTCGTTGAAATCCGCGATCGGTGTCAGTGCCTTCACGGTGAAATTGTTGCCGTCATGCGTCTTGATGAAGATTTCGTCGTCGGTGTCGTGCTCGTCTTCGATTTCGCCCACGATCTGTTCCAGCACGTCTTCGATAGTGCAGAGCCCGGCAAGGTCGCCGTACTCGTCAATGACAATCGCCATGTGGTTGCGATTCTCGCGGAATTCCTTCAGCAGCACGTTCAGGCGCTTGGATTCAGGAATGAAAATAGCGGGGCGCAGCAGGTCTTTGATATCAATTTTTTTGTTGTTGCTATCAAGCGCGAGTTTTAACAGGTCTTTCGCCAACAGGATGCCCAGCACTTCATCGAGACTGTCACCGATGACCGGAAAGCGTGAATGCTGCGCTTCGATAACGATGGGCAGGATGTCCTGGGGATTGGCGCTGGCCAGTACGGTCACCACTTGCGAGCGCGGAATCATGATGTCGCGCACCTGCATGTCGGCCACCGAGAGAGCGCCTTCGATGATGCTGAGACATTCGGTGTCGATAACCTTGTTGCGCTGTGCCTTGCGCAACACCTGCACCAGATCTTCCGTGTCGTCCACGGTGTCGGTGAATATTTCCCTGATTCTGTCGAGCCAGGAAAGGCGTCCGGGATCGCTGTTGGTCTGATCGTTGCTCATGGGTATTTTGTTATTGGCTTCATATTACAGATAAGGATCTTGGTAACCGAGCTGGTCGAGAATCTGTTTTTCCAGTGCTTCCATCGTGTCTGCTGCTGTGGGCTCTTCGTGATCGTAGCCTTTCAGGTGCAGTACGCCGTGTACTGTCAGGTGCGCCCAATGCGCATCCAGACTCTTCTTTTGTTCAGCGGCCTCGCGCACCACGACGGCGGCACAAATCGCGAGATCACCCATCAGTGCGTCCGGCAGGCCTTCCGGTACCGGAAACGACAGAATGTTCGTCGCTCCCTGTTTGTGCCGGTATTGCGCATTCAGTGCGGCCGATTCGGCTTCGTCAACGATACGGATACTCAGCCGACTCCGCGGATGGTCCGGCGCCAAGTGCTGCAGCGCAGCCGATGCCCAGCGCTTGAACTCCCGGCGCAACGGTACGGTGCGAACGCCACTGGCGTTCTGCAAATCAATTGTCACGCTCATGCAAGCGCTCTTTGTCTGTGCTCCCCTTATCGTTATTCAGGGCTGGTATGTTTTGTCTGTCGTATTCATCGTAAGCATCCACGATGCGCTGCACGATCGGGTGGCGCACCACATCCTTCGAGGTGAACCAGGTGAAACTGATACCTTTCACTTTGCGCAGCACACTGGAGACCTGCACCAGACCCGAGCGCGTGCCTTTCGGCAAATCGATCTGGGTCACATCGCCGGTGATCACCGCTGTGGAGCCGAAGCCGATGCGCGTGAGGAACATTTTCATCTGCGTGGTCGTGGTGTTCTGGCTTTCGTCGAGAATGATGAAAGCGTTGTTCAGCGTGCGGCCGCGCATATAGGCCAGCGGGGCAATCTCAATGACGTTGCGTTCCATCAATTTCGCGACACGCTCGACGCCGAGCATGTCATTCAGTGCGTCGTAGAGTGGACGCAGGTAGGGATCTACTTTCTGGTTCATGTCGCCGGGCAGGAAGCCGAGTTTCTCACCGGCTTCTACTGCGGGGCGTACCAACAGGATGCGTTCGACATGCTCACCCACCAACGCTTCCACCGCACAGGCCACCGCGAGATAAGTCTTGCCGGTGCCGGCCGGGCCGATACCGAAGTTGATGTCGTGTTTGAAAATGGCTTGCACGTACAGGTTCTGGTGCGGGGTGCGCGGCTTCACTGACATCTTTGGCGTGCGCAATACCAACTCGTGGCTCAGTTCGAAGGGTTCATCCTCCCCGGTATCGGTGTCTGGTTGCGGGGGAAACTCGGCCAGGGCCAGATGGATCAATTCGGGGTTGAGGGGTGCGGCGGCTGTCTGCCGGTAGAGGTCCTCCAGCAAGGCAGCACCCAAAGCCATGGCCTCGGGCGGACCACTCAACTGGAAAGCGTTGCCGCGGTGGCTGATCTGAAGACCCAGACGCTCTTCGATCTGGTGGAGGTGTTCGTTATGGCGCCCGCACAAGGAGGCGAGACGCTTGGGGTGGTCGGGCTGCAATTCCAGCCGCAGGGAAGCTTGGTCACTGATCATGAAAGGAAGGAGGAAAACCCCCGGAGCCAAAGTGGCCGGCAGTATAGCAAGGCAGGGTGAAGGCGGGGTTAATTTTTCCGGCAAGGCAGGAGAATATCAACAAATATTTATATTTATCAATCAGTTGAAATAATTTCGCCTTGGAGGGAAGCCCCCTGCGCGGCCACGATCCTGAGGCTGACGATACGGCCGGCCAGGGTGGAATCATTGCTGCGGAAGAACACCGACCGATTGTTTTCGGTACGGCCATGGAGCTGGCCCGGATCCTGACGGGAGGGGCCGATAACGAGGGTGTTCTCGAGGTTGCCGATCATGCCCTGCGTAATGCTGTCGGTATGCTGCAGGATGCGGGCCTGCAAGAGCGCGAGCCTTTGCTTCTTGACCGCTTCCGGCGTGGTATCCGCCAGTTCTGCCGCCGGGGTGCCGGGTCTCTGGCTGTAGATGAAACTGTAGGAGTGGTCAAAGCCGATCTCGGCAATCAGGTTCATCGTCGCCTCGAAGTCCTGTTCAGTCTCGCCGGGGAAGCCGACGATGAAGTCGCTGGAGATATTCATGCCGGGACGGATCTTGCGCAGCTTGCGGATGATCGATTTGTATTCGAGCACGGTGTGGTTGCGCTTCATCATCGCCAGCACGCGGTCGGAACCAGCCTGCACCGGCAGGTGCACTTGGCTGACAAGCTTGGGCACTGTGGCATAGCAGTCGATCAGGCTCTGCGAAAATTCGAGCGGGTGCGATGTGGTGAAGCGGATGCGTTCGATGCTGTCGATGGCCGCGATCAACGTGATCAGTGTCGCGAGGTCTGCAATCTTGCCGTCGTGCGTCGGGCCGCGATAACCATTTACGTTCTGGCCCAGCAGGGTGATTTCGCTGACACCATTCTCAGCCAGATGCACGGCTTCGGCGAGCACATCGTCCAGCGGCCGGCTCACTTCTTCGCCGCGTGTGTAGGGCACCACGCAGAATGAGCAGTATTTGCTGCAGCCTTCCTGGATGGTTAGAAAGGCCTGGCAGGAATCAACGTGTGGCTCGGGCAAGCGATCAAATTTCTCAATCTCGGGGAAGCTGATGTCCATCACTGGACCGATGCGATTGGTGGTGCCGCTGGCATCGCTGTGGGGGGAGTCGGAGGCATCCAGTAATTCGGGAAGACGGTGCAGGGTTTGTGGTCCAAACACCACATCGACATAAGGTGCGCGTTTGCCGATTGCCGCGCCTTCCTGGCTGGCCACGCAACCGCCGACAGCGATCTTCAAACCAGGCTTGAGCTTTTTCAGCTGATTCCAGCGGCCAAGTTGATGAAAGACTTTTTCCTGGGCTTTTTCCCGAATGGAGCAGGTGTTTAGCAGGAGCACATCAGCGTCCTCGGCCTTGTCGACCTGCACCATGCCGCGTTGCGCGCGCAGCAGATCCAGCATGCGCGACGAGTCATACTCGTTCATCTGGCAGCCGTGGGTTTCGATGAAGACGGTCTTGGGCGCCTTCTTGGTGAGTTTTTCGGATGGTTTTTCGGACGGTTGTTCGGACATAGTCCTGCTCGTTAGGGTTATTTACCGGGAGCGGGGCGGAACTGGCGGTAATGGCGCGGATTGTACTTGAATTTTACCCCTCCCGGCCCGATATTGTCCCCGTCACCCAGCAGGTATCCAATGAACAACGATAACCGCAGAAACACGTCCCCGTACCTCTTCCGCATTACCTTCCTCAACAAGGGGCAGGTGTACGAGGTGTATTGCCGCGAGGTGTTTCAGAGTGATCTCTACGGCTTCATCGAGATTGAGGATTTCGTGTTCGGTGAGCGCAGCCAGATGGTGGTTGATCCTGCCGAAGAAAAACTGAAAACGGAGTTCTCCGGCGTCAAACGCAGTTTCATCCCGCTCCAGGCCATCATCCGCATCGACGAAGTCGAAAAGGAAGGCGTGGCCAGCATCAGCAAAGGCGACAATATCGCGCCGTTCCCGTTGCAGATTATTCCGCGTGGGAACAAGCAGCAGGAATAGGGTTTCTTCTTTTTCTGGATGCCCACCTTTGGCTTCAGCGGAAAGGGCCGGGACAGGGCAGTGCATTGCCGGGGCCGTAGACGCACTTCCCTGTGCACTTCGACTCGGGCCATCCATGGCCCTCACACGTCCCTGCAACGCACTGCCCTGTCCCAGCCCTACCAGGCATTTGCTCAGGTGGGTGTCAGCCCAAATGAGCATCCAGAACCCGCAGTCGACCCTGTGCACTGAAGTACGAACCAACAACGAGACTAGTGGGTCCAGCATTTGGACCATTTCACATTACCGCAGTAACTTCCTCAGGTAGAATTGCCAAATGTCTGAAATCCCTGCAAAACATCTCCTGCGCTCTGACCAGAGCGGCGCCTTGTTTGCGTACCCCAAATATTGGGCCGAATGCTATGGCACTGCCCCGTACCTACCGATGTCCCGTGCCGAGATGGACGTACTCGGTTGGGACTCGTGCGACATCATCATCGTTTCGGGCGATGCCTATGTAGACCATCCGAGTTTCGGCATGGCCGTGATTGGCCGTTTCCTGGAAGCGCAGGGTTTTCGGGTAGGCATCATTGCCCAGCCGCGCTGGCAGAACACCACCGACTTCATGGCGCTCGGCAAGCCGAATCTGTTTTTCGGCATCACCGCCGGCAATATGGACTCCATGATCAACCGCTACACCGCCGACCTGCGCATGCGCAGCGACGATGCTTACACCCCGAATGACGAAGGCGGCAAACGGCCGGATCGTGCGGTGATTGTGTACAGCCAGTTGTGCAAGCAGGCATACAAGGATGTGCCGCTCGTCATCGGTGGCATCGAAGCGAGTCTGCGCCGGATAGCCCAGTACGATTACTGGAGTGACAGTATCCGCAGATCCGTGCTGATCGACTCCGGGGCCGACATTCTGCTGTACGGCAATGCCGAGCGCGCCATTGCCGAAGTCGCGCACGCGCTGGGGCAGGGCAGAAAGCTCAATGAAATGACTGATATCCGTGGCACCACGATCATACGCGATCACGTGCCAGGTGGTTGGACCGAAATCGACTCCACGCGCGTGGACTGGCCTGGCAAGATTGACAAGTTTCTGAGTCCCTACGAATACGTCATTGACCAGCAAGACAAGACGGTGCCGACTGCCGACACCACCGCAGCGGTCAAGATTATTCCGCTGCCGCTGCAGCACAAGCATGAACTCGATCTCGACACCACGTATGTAAGAATACCTTCCTTTGAAAAAGTTACCGGTGATCCGGTGCTGTATGCGCATGCCTCACGCGTGCTGCACCAGGAAGCGAGTCCTTTCAATGGCCGGGTTCTGGTGCAGAAACACGGCACCAAGGAAATCTGGGTGAACCGGCCGCCGCTGCCGCTGGAAACCGCGGAGATCGACGGTGTGTTTGATCTACAGTACCAGCGTCGCCCGCATCCGCAGTACGGTAACGCGGTGATTCCCGCGTACGACATGATCAAGACTTCGGTGAACATCATGCGCGGCTGTTTTGGCGGCTGTACTTTCTGCTCGATCACAGAGCATGAGGGGCGCGTGATCCAGAGTCGTTCTGAACAATCGATTCTCAATGAAGTGGAAAAAATCCGCGATCAAGTCCCGGGCTTCACTGGCGTGATCTCCGATCTCGGCGGTCCTACGGCGAACATGTACGGGCTCGTCTGTACCGAGGCGCATTCGGAGATCGGGCAGAAATGCCGGCGGCTGTCCTGCGTCTATCCGACCATCTGCAAATATCTGAAGACCGACCATAGCCAGACCACGCAGCTGTATCGCAAGACTCGCCAGCTCAAGGGCATCAAGAAAGTGCTGATCGCATCGGGCCTGCGTTACGACCTCGCACTGCGCGACCCCGAGTACATCAAGGAGCTGGTGACGCATCATGTGGGTGGTTATCTGAAGATCGCCCCGGAGCATAGTGAAGACGGCCCGCTGCAACAGATGATGAAGCCTTCGATCGCGCACTATGACGATTTTAAAGCCTTGTTCGAAAAGTACTCGGCGGAAGCTGGCAAGAAACAGTACCTGATTCCGTACTTCATCGCGGCGCATCCGGGTTCACGCGACGAAGACATGCTGAGTCTTGCGCTGTGGCTGAAGAAGAACCGGTTTAAACCTGACCAGGTGCAAACTTTTTATCCCTCACCGATGGCGCTTGCCACCGCGATGTATTATTCCGGTCGCAACCCGCTGAAGAAACTGCACTACAAGAGCGAGCGGATGGTGATTCCGAAGAAGCTGGAACAGCGCCGGCTGCAGAAAGCGTTTCTGCGTTATCACGACCCGGCCAACTGGCCGCAATTACGGGAATCCTTGTTGAAGATGGGTCGTGGCGATTTGATTGGCACTGGCGAAGAGCACCTGATTCCGCCGGAGCAGAAGGGCCAGTGGTCATCGCCGCGAGTACCGGTGAAAGACAAAATACGCAATGCGGGCAAGAGGCCGCTTACGCGTATGAAACGGCTGCCAACGAAAAAGTAAGCAACGAGCAAAAGGGGGCGCTAAATGGCAGCGGCACGCTGTCGCGCACCAGTATCCAGATTGAATATACCGCAGAACTCGTTACCGCTTTGCTGAAACAGCAAAAGCTGCCTTTCCGCAAAACCCGGATCAGGACGCTATCCAACTCACGAGCGTGGACACCCATTGCGGGTGTGCGTTAAGGCAGGGAATAAGGGTCAGTTGGTCACCGCCTGCCGCTTTGAAAGTATCTGCCCCTTGAAGTTCGATTTCTTCCAAAGTTTCGAGACAGTCCGTCACAAAAGCCGGGCACAACACCAGCAAAGTTTTGACGCCTTTGCCGGCCAGTTCCTTCAGCGTTTGTTCGGTGGAGGGCTCCAACCATTTGGCGCGGCCGAGTCGGGATTGAAAGGCCACCGAATACTGCTCTGGACGCAGGCCTGCAAGTTTGACGAACTCCTCCGTCGTACGCATGACCTGATGACGGTAGCAAGTAGCGTGCGCGGGTGAGGGAGTCTGACAGCAGTTCGCTACTTTCAGGCAGTGCTGCCCAGTAGGGTCGGCCTTGGTGATGTGTAGTTCGGGCAGGCCGTGATAACTGAACAGCACATGGTCGAAGGCTTGCGCCAGCGCGGGCCGTGCACTGTTGACCAGCGCTGCAATATAGTCAGGCTGGTCATAGAACGGTGCGGGTACTTTCAAGGTAAGGCCGAGCTTGTGCTCCGCAATGATGCGTTCAGCTTCTTTCACCGAGGTCAGCACGGTGCTTTCCGCATAGTGCGGGTACAACGGCAGGAACAGCACTTCGCTGACACCGGGCACGGCAGCGAGCCGGATCAATTCGCTTTCAATGGACGGGCTGCCGTAGCGCATCGCCATGCCGACCAGCAGCGTAGTCTGCTGTTGCACAGCTTTGAGCAGGTCCATTGACAGGGCGACTAATGGCGAGCCTTGCGGGGTCCAGATGCTTTGGTAAGCATGTGCAGAGCGTTTCGGCCGTGTTGGCAGCACGAACAGACTGACAATCAGGCGCCGCAGCAGCCACGGCAACTGAATCACATACGGGTCCATCAAAAACTGGTTGAGGTAGCGCCGTACTTCAGGCACTTCCGGCTTGTCGGGGGAACCCAGGTTGGCGAACAGGACTGCGCGGTTGCTCATTTGAAATCTGCTTTGAGGAATATTGCGTAATGACGACTTTATAACATGAGGACAGTACGTGGGGTATCTTGTGCTGGATTGGTTTTGTGTTTCCGGACACCCAACCTAAGCAAATGCCATGGAGGGCCGGTACAGGGTGTGCGTTGTGGGGACGTGTGAGGGCCATGGATGGCCCGAGTCGAAGTGCACACGGATGTGCGTTTACGGTCCCGGTAATGCACACCCTGTCCCGGCCCTTTGCGCCAGACTAAAAGAGTCGGTGCCCAGAATCCCGCTCCATCCCAACACCAGAGAAGCAGGTAGAATTCGTACCCATGACAAGCACACGTATAAAAGTCGGTATCAGCAGCTGTTTGCTCGGCAATGAAGTGCGTTACAACGGCGGACACAAACTGTCCACATTGTGCACCAACGACCTGAGCCGCTATTTCGAGTTTGTGCCGACCTGTCCCGAGGCTGGCGCGGGGCTCGGTATTCCGCGTCCGCCAATCCGGCTGGTCGGCGATCCCCATGCGCCGCGCGCAGTGCGAGTGCAGGATGCCGGAGTTGATGTTACCGACAGTCTCAAGGCTTACAGTGCAACACGCCTGCCCGAACTGGGTGACCTGTGTGGTTACATTTTCATCAAGAACTCACCGAGCTGCGGCTTGTTCCGGGTGAAAGTGTATCGCGCCAACGGCATGCCGCATGACGAACCTGCGCGCGGCATCTTCGCTACCGAATTTACCCGCGCGTATCCGCTGCTCCCGGTCGAAGAAGATGGCCGCTTGCAAGACCCGGTGTTGCGCGAGAATTTCATTGCGCGCGTATTTGCCTGGCGCAATTGGCAGGAGATGAAAGCAAATGGACTCAGCGCTGCTGCCTTGATCGACTTTCATTCACGCTACAAATACACCCTGATGGCGCACAGCCCGCAGCAGTACCAGCAACTCGGGCGCATGCTGGCCGATGCCGGCAAGCATGATTCTTCTGTGCTGGGCGAGCGTTATTTCTCCGGGCTCATGCAAGCCCTGCAGCAGAAAGCCACGCGCAGAACCAACACCAATGTACTGATGCACCTGCAGGGCTATCTGAAAAAGAAACTGCAGGCTGGTGAAAAACAGGGCATCGGTGCAATTATCGAACAATACCGCAAGGGCATTGTGCCACTGGTGGTGCCGGTTACCATGCTGCGCCACTATTTTCAGCAGCATCGCGACCCCTACATCGAGAAGCAGTCTTACCTGCAGCCCTATCCTGACGAACTGAGCCTGAGAAACGCGCTGTGAGTCTCGCCCTGCACTGGTTCCGCACCGACCTCAGGGTGCATGACAACCTTGCCTTGTCTGCAGCACAAGCTTCCGGCCCGGTTGCTGCCTTGTATATCGCCACGCCGAGCCAGTGGCGCGAACACGACGATGCGCCGATCAAACAGGATTACTGGAGGCGTAACCTGCAAATACTCGAAGCAGAGTTACGCGCACGGGGTATCCCGCTTTTGTATATGGAAGTTGCAACCTATCGCGATATCCCTGCACTGCTGGCGCGCGTGTTGCCTGCGTGGCAGGTGCGCGCGCTCCACTGCAACCGCGAATACCCCGTGAATGAACAGCTGCGCGACGCGGCCGTTCACACCGTGTGCAGTGAACTTGGGGTGATGATGCAGCTGCACGACGACCAGATACTGGTCGCGCCCGAGCGCGTACTCAACAAAAGTGGTGAACCATACAAGGTGTTTACCCCGTATTCACGCGTGATGCGTGAACTGTTGCAGCAAGGTTTGCCCCACGCGTCTGTGTTGCAAAAACAGGCTTCTGCGCAAAAAAGACATATAGAACAGGTTCTTGTGCAACTGCCGGAACAACGCCAGTTGCACGAATTGGGTTGGCCTGCGATTGAACCTGGTTGGGAGCGCTATTGGCCGGCAGGTGAGGCGGCAGCGCAGAAACAACTCGATGCCTTCTGTGAAAGCCGCATCGATACATACAAGGCACAGCGCGATTTGCCTGCGGTAAGCGGTACCAGTCAGTTGTCACCGGCACTTGCAGCTGGCGTGCTCTCGATACGTGCATGCTGGCGGCGGGCAACACTGGGGCAGGACAGCGAAGGGGTTTTCACCTGGCAGAACGAACTGCTGTGGCGCGACTTCTACAAATACATCATGTGGCACTACCCGCACGTCTGCAAAAAAATGGCGTGGCGTGATGATGTGGGGCACGTGCCGTGGCGGCATGACAAAAAGGACTTTGCCCTGTGGTGTGAAGGGCGTACCGGCATTCCGATTGTTGATGCGGCAATGCGCCAATTACTGGAGACCGGCTGGATGCACAACCGGCTGCGCATGCTCACCGCCATGTTTCTTACCAAACAATTGTTGATCGACTGGCGCTGGGGCGAGCGCTGGTTTATGCAGCATCTTGTTGATGGCGATTTCGCCGCAAACAACGGTGGCTGGCAGTGGAGCGCATCGACCGGGACGGACGCAGCACCGTACTTTCGCATCTTCAATCCGGTGACGCAGTCGCGCCGCTTTGATGCGGAAGGGAAATTTATTCGGCAGTTTGTGCCGATGCTGGCAGCACTGGACAATGCTGCGATTCATGAACCGGGGCTGTTACGTCCGAACAATTATCCAGCCCCGATGATAGATCTTGCGTTTGGCAGGGAGCGCGCGTTGAACGCGTTCAAGAAATAACTATTCCATCGTCACATCGCGCATCTGATCCGACATGCCCTGTTCCCAGGTGCTCCAGCCGGAGTCCAGGCCATAGGGGCTGCGTTGCAGAATCGCTTCGATCTTGCGGATCTTGCCGTCTTCCACTTTGAACAGTTCGGCAATCTGCCAGGTCCAGGGTTGTACCGGGCCGGCGGTTACGGTGCGGCCGTCGGGTACCTGGAAGGTGCGGGTGGCGCCGCCGGAATGGTCGAAGAAGACGAACGAGAACACGATGCCGCGCTCCTCATCCACCGCAACGAAGCGACGGTCGCGAATGCGATTCACGAAATGGATCAGGCCTGATTGGAACTGCTCAAGACAGGACCACTGCGCGGAATAGCCGAGTGCGGTTTTGGGATCAGGACGCGTCTGGCCTTCCGGAGTCGGTGCGTTCGTCGATTGACCGCCGTTTTCGATGCGGTCGCAGTCGTCAGCGAAGGGATAGTCGCCCTTGCCGTCGTTCTGCTGCATGCCGGTGAAATACTTGTTCGACTGTGAGATCAGGTCGGCACGCGACATGCGGCGTTCGGGCGGAATAATTTCCGAATAAACCGGATGCGGCCCGGCCATGGCATCGACCCTGGCGGCTGACATTTCATTGCGCACAATGAGCTGTTCGACCTGCGTGATCATGAGGTTTTCCACTTTCAAGCGCAGTGCAATCAACGCCGCAGTGCCCAGCGCGGGGTCACGATGGTCTTCATAGATGGTGCCGAGGAACGTGACCTGGCCGGCTGGTACGTCGGTGACGAACAGACGGTAGGCGCCTTTGTTCTTCATCGTGTTCCAGAGGCCGTCGCCAATCAGCAGGCGCTGGCCGTCTTCGGTAAAGATCACATCGGAAGCAAGCGGCAGTTGCGCGGGATCGTTGGCGCTCACCGCATCGAAGTAGCGGTCGACAAAATCTTCGAGGCAGGCGCGGGCGCAGGCTTGCACCACCGATGCTACAGGCACAGCTGTCGGAGCTGCTGTTGCAGCTGCTTCCGGCGTATCAGTAGCAGAGCCGCCGCAGCCCGCCAGCGCCAGTACTGCGGTCAGATGAGCTAGCTGCAGGTGTTTGGTGGTCATGTTTGTTCTCCTTATTGTTGTGTTGTAGGAGTTGTTTGGGCATTAAATCAGCGCACGCACTTCCGGCGCCAGCTCGCGTCCGGCGGCGAGGAAGCCGTCGAGCGGGGGCAGCCAGTCGGTAACGGCGGTCTTGAAGGAAGGGCGTGCCTGCACCGCCTTGTACCAGCGCGCAATATTGGGCAGGGTTTCGGCGATGAGCGCGTTCTGGCCAAGATGGTCGAGGCGCAGCACGTACGGCAGTACCGCGCAGTCAGCCAGAGAAAACATGGGGCCGGTAATCCAGCCTGATCCTGTCAGCATGTCTTCCACCTCCTGCAAGACATGCATGTATTCCTGCAGCGCGTGGGTGAATACCGGTGTCTTGATGCCATCCTTCATCACGGCCCGGCGGTTTTCGCGCCGCACGGGATCAGGAATTTCGTTGAGCAGGGTTTCCAGTGCTTCAGGGCCCTTCTTGAGCATCGCCGGGCGTAGGCCGATAGCGTAGGTGATTACGCTGCAGGCGGGATGCTGGGTGTCGTCAATCTTGCGGATCAGTGCGCGCATCCGGAAGCGGGCAGCGGCAGTAGTCGGTTTCAGCGACACCTGTGGATAGGCATCGTCGAGATACTCGTTGATCAGCGAGGATTCGATATACACGCGGCCCTGATCTTCCAGGCTGGGCACAACCGCCTTCGGATTGATCTTGCGATACTCCGCGCTGAACTGGTCACCTGTCTGCAGATCCATCAGGATGCTTTCGAAGGTCAGGTGTTTTTCCGCGAGGACCAAGCGGACTTTCTGGGAACAGGTGGACAGGGCGTTGTGATAGAGCTTCATGACTGAATTCCAGATACCAAGGTTCTGTGCTTTCGAAAGGAATGATTACTTCGCCGGGCACGTAGAGCATTTTTCTTGTGGAGCTCTACCGGTGTGGTGTACATGACAGGACCGTTGGCCGTCATCAAGTATTGCATCTCACTGCAGTCTTGGATCGCGGTGAATTTTTCGGTGATCACTGATTCACTGCTTTGCGGGATGCCGGCCTGGTCGAAGAACGGCCAGCTGATGTGGGTGGTCGTTGCTACCAGTGTTGCGCCTTCTTAAACATCGCTGCTCAAAACTCTTTATCCAAAACTTTATTAAAAGAATGGCGCCAGCAACCGGTAAAAGAGATTGCTGAGGATAAGGGGTTTTTCGAGGGTGGACAGGCACAGGCAGTCCTGATCTTGTGAGGCCACCGGCTGGTGCTTTTCGCCTGCGGTCCTGACGATGAAGTCCCCAACTCCGTATTTGTCATCTTGGTCAGAGAAGCTGCCCTTGATGATGACAGTGATCTCGTCGCCGGCATGGCGGTGATGCGGCACGCTACCGCCTGCCTTGATGTGCAGTAACGAGGTTTCGCGCTGGGGCGAACCCACCTTCAGCCGACTGTAACGAAACCCTTTGCCGATGCGGCGCCACTTCAGTGTCTCGATATTGCCACGTCCAAGTTTGTGCAGGGGACGCGGCAGCCCAGAAACGTTGTCTGTTGCGCTTGCGGTTGCTGATATTGGGGTAGTGGGCAAGCCGGAGATACGGGTCATCAACCGCCCGAAATCATCTGCGGCCACGTGTGCGGATTGCGCTGCAGCAGGCTCTGGCAAAAGTTGCATGAACAGCACTGAGCCGAGCTCAGTCAGTTCACGCACTTTCACGCGGCAAGTGGCGCAGTAATGCAAATGCGTGGCCACGCACAGGGCTTGTTCTTCGGGCAGACTGCCGGCGGTATAGTCGGACAGAAAGCGGGCTTCGGGATGGTATTTCACCATAGGTTTACCAATGAGTCTCAGCGATCGACGAGCAGTTTAAGTTTGTTAAGAGCCAACCGCACACGCGATTTCACGGTGCCAAGCGGCAGACTCAGTTCTTGTGCTACTTCCGCATGCGATTTATCTTCCATATATACCTTGCGGAGGATGAAGGCCTGCTCTTCGGGCAGTGTCAGCAGTGACTCCTGGATCTGGCGGCGGCTGCGTTGCTGTGCCACATGATTGAATACGTCACTGTTTTCATCCACAAACCAGATGTCATCCATGTCGAGGTCGCCGTCTTCGTCTTCACCATGGAGCGATACACTGTTGACTACATGCCGGGCAAGCTTGCGCAACAAGTCGATACGCATGTTGCGTGCAATAGTGAAGACCCAGGTGGCGGGGCTGGCCAGTTTCGCGTCGAAGGATGCTGCGCGCGTCCATACCTTCAGCAACGTTTCCTGCACCAACTCGTCCGCGAACTGGTCGGGGTGATCGAGCGAGTTCACCTTGTAGGCAAACGCGCGGATCAACGGGGCGAAGTGGTTAAACAGTTCGTGAAACGCGCGCCTGTCACCCTCACGAGCCACGCGATTAAGGCAGTCAACCCAATGTGCGTTGCCCTCATCAGAGGTGGCTTCGGGTGCTTCAGTGCCGGAATGGGAATCCATGGTTAATGCAGTGCTCAACATGGTTACCCCGTGGGCCGTGGTTCGGCGTTGGGGCTCTATACGCTGGAAAGTGGTCCTTGGATCAGTGGTTTGGGACTAATCCGGCAAGCCGTCGGCTCCGTATAATGTAAATAGTTCAAAACGACACGTTCCGGAGCACTCCAGATGGAAGCCAAATCCCTGTTAGCCCCCACGCGCGGCGGCGGCAATCCCGTAGTTCTGAAACTGAAACAGTTCTACGAAGAGTTCTCTTCCGGGACTATAGCCGGGCTGGACGACATTTACACGCAGGATGTCGAGTTTCGTGATCCGGTCCATACCATCAGCGGCAGCCTCGGTATGAAAAACTATTTGCGCGGGATGGCGGGGAATCTGCGGTATTACCGCATACGTTATCTCGATGAAATACTGGGCGAAAACTCCGCCTACCTGACTTGGGAGATGGACTATGCCCACCCGAGCCTGCAGCGCGGCCGTGTTCTCACGGTGCGCGGCATGACCAGAATCCAATTCACTTCGAAGGTATTTTATCACGAAGACTGCTATGACATGGGCGCGCTGTTGTACGACCACGTGCCGGGCCTTGGCGCCGCCACCCGGCATCTGAAAAAACGGCTCGCGCAGCAGGCCTGAATATGAGCAATGATTTGCGCCAAAACTGGTGGATCACTGGAGCCAGTTCCGGCATTGGCCGCGAACTGGCCTTGTTGTTGGCGGAGCAAGGTCATCGGGTGTACATCAGCGCGCGCAATGCTACAGAACTGGCCACACTGGCGCTGCAGTATCCCGGCTTATTGCTGCCACTGCCCTGCGATGTCAGTGATGATAAGGCCATGGCGGGCTTGTTCGCCAATGTAGCTGATGTGCCACCCTGGCTCGATGGCGTGATCCTTAGCGCGGGTGTCTGCGAATATGTTGAACTTCCGGAACTTGAGCTTGCGGTATGCCGCCGTGTTTTCGCGGTCAATTACTTTGGCGTCGTAAATGCGTGCCGCGCTGCGTTACCGTTGCTGCAGGCGGGGCGCAAGCGGACTCCGCACCGCACACCGCAACTCGTGGGTATCAGCAGCCTCAGCAGTCTGGTGGGATTTCCGCGTGCCGAAGCCTATGGCGCCTCAAAAGCCGCGATGACCTATTTCCTCGATTCCCTGCGTTGCGATGTGCAGCCGGCAATCGCCGTTACTGTGGTTAGCCCCGGGTTTGTGACCACGCCGATGTCAGTGCGCAACGATTTTGCGATGCCTTTTGTCTGGCCTGCGCGCAAGGCGGCAGAGTTTATCGTGGCGCGATTGGGTCAGAGCCGGAACGCCATCTATTTCCCCTGGCAATTGCATATGTTGCTGGCCTTGGCCGCACGGCTGCCAGGAATGTGGTACCGCTTCATCGTGCCGAAGTTGGCGCGCACCGGACGTCATTCGCCCGGAGCTGATGCATGAAAATAGCAGTGGTCGGCAGTGGCATTTCCGGTTTGACGGCTGCCTGGCGCTTGGCCGGCGACAATGAAGTGCATGTCTATGAGGCCGCAGATCGTCTCGGCGGGCATACGGCTACCATCGATGTGCAGTACCGCGCCGAACAGCTCGCCATCGATACCGGCTTCATTGTTTTCAACGACTGGACCTACCCAAATTTCATTGCGTTGCTTAACAAGCTTGGCGTGCGCAGTCGGCCGACCACCATGAGCTTCAGCGTGAGCGATGCTGCTTCAGGCGTCGAATATGCCGGCACCAATCTCAATACTCTGTTCGCGCAGCGCAAAAATCTGCTGTCGCCGAGCTTTCTGCGCATGGTGCGCGATATTCAGCGGTTCAACAGTGAGTCTGAACAGCATCTGTTGCATTATCCGGAGCTGGCCGATATTACGCTTGGTGAATATCTCCGGCGCTTTGCATATTCCGACTCCTTCCGGGACTGGTACCTGCTGCCGATGGGGGCAGCTATCTGGTCGTCAAACCAGCGCAGCATGGAGGCGTTCCCGCTGCAGCTTTTCGTGCGCTTCTTCCGCAACCACGGGCTGCTCAATTTGCGCAACCGGCCGCAGTGGCGCGTGATTGAAGGTGGTTCCAGATCCTACCTGGAACCATTGACGGCAGCTTATCGCGACAACATTCATCTCAGCACACCGATCAAGGAAGTGCGGCGTGTGCACACCAGTCAGGGCGCTCAAGTGTGTCTGACCAGCAAGCGTGGCCCCGAGTATTTCGACGAGGTCATCTTCGCCTGCCACAGCGATCAGGCACTGGCTTTGTTGGGCGATGCCACAGCTGCCGAGAAAGCGGTGCTGGCCGCGATACCGTATTCACATAACGAAGTTGTACTGCATACCGACACCACCATGTTGCCGCGCAATCAGCGCTGCTGGGCGAGCTGGAATGTCAGCCTGGGTCGCACACCCGCGGAACTACCGGCCCTTACCTACAATATGAACATCTTGCAGGGGCTGCAGAGTGAGCAGACCTGGTGTGTCACTCTCAACCAGACCAAACTGATCAAACCAGAGTGTATTGTGGACGTGTTCCATTATGAGCATCCGCAATTCACGCTCGATGGCATGCGCGCGCAGCAGCGCTGGCATGAAATCAACGGGGTGCATCACACATGGTTCTGCGGTGCGTGGTGGCGCAATGGCTTCCATGAAGACGGCGTGTGGAGCGCGCAGCTCGTCGTCGATGCGCTCCAGGCCCGCAAGCGCCAGCGGCTCGCGCTACCGCTGGCGGGTTAAGGAGGCGATGTGCTGATACCGCAGATAAAAACCGGGCTTGACGCTACCCTGCACAGCGGGTTGTACGAGGGCATCGTTACGCACGCCAGATTACATCCCAGGGAGCACCGCTTCAGTTACAAGGTGTGCATGGTGTATCTCGATCTCGCAGAACTGAACGCCGTGTTCAGCCAAAGCAGTTTGTGGTCACGCGAGCGCTGGAACTTGGCCACGTTCCGCCGCGCTGATTATCTGGGTGACCCCGCGCTGCCACTGGACACTGCCGTCAGGGCGCGTATCCGGGAAGTTACCAGCCGTGAGCATGCAGGACCGATCCGCATGCTGAGCAACCTGCGCTACTTCGGTTATATCATCAACCCCATTACTTGCTATTACTGCTTTGATGCTGACGAACGTCTGCAGTTCATTGTTGCTGAAGTCACCAACACTCCCTGGCGTGAACGCCATTCCTACGTGCTGGAACTGGACCCCAATTCCAGCAATGCCACAGTGCAGTTTCCGAAACAGTTGCATGTATCGCCGTTCATGGATATGGATGTTGCCTATAATTGGCGCAGTACCGTGCCGGCACAAAATCTGGTCATCCTGATGGAGAACGTGCAACGCGGCACTCGCATGTTCACCGCTGGCTTGCTGCTCAAGCGCCGCCCCCTGACTGCTGCGGCGATGCGCCGCCAGTTGTGGCGTTATCCACTGATGACTGCGCAAGTTGCGCTCGGCATTTATTGGCAGGCCTGCAAATTGTGGTGGAAGGGAGTGCGCTTCGTGCCGCACCCGCGCCGCACCGCGCCGCCACCGCAAACCATTTACCTGGACCCAAAGAGCAGGAGTGCAGAACGTTGAGAATCACTGAAGTCAGTTCCGTAAAAACCGCAGCTGCTGGCACGCTTCTGGAAAACTGGGCACGCCGTATGGTGCATGCCTTGTTTGCCAAACTTGAGCATGGCAGTCTGGTACTCGAAGAGGGTGGGCAGGTGTATTGCTTCGGCGAAGACCGCCACCGTGCCCAGCTGTGCGCCAGCATCCAGGTGAAGGATACCGCTGCGTATCTGGCGGTACTGCAAAACGGCTCGCTTGGTGCGGGCGAGGGCTATATGCACGGCTTGTGGGAATCACCTGATCTGCTTCAGGTGGTGCGGCTGTTTGTGCTCAACATGGGCACAGTCGATACCATGGAACGCCAGGGTTCGTGGTGGCAGAGGCTGGGGCGGCGTGCGTTTCATGTCCTGCGCCGCAATTCGCGTGATGGTGCCCGCCAGAACATCGCTGCGCATTACGACCTATCCAACGATTTTTTTGAACTGTTTCTCGATCCGACAATGGCTTACTCGGCAGGAATCTTCAAAGATCGTAATGCGACTCTGGAACAAGCCTCTCTGACAAAATTCCAGCACATCTGCGAACGTCTGCAGTTGCAACCTGGCGATCACTTGTTGGAAATCGGCACAGGCTGGGGCGGACTCGCAATTCACGCTGCGAAACACTTCGGCTGTCGCGTGACAACTACCACGCTGTCGCATGAGCAGTTTCAGTATGCAAAGGCATGGGTGGAACGCGAAGGGCTTGCCGGGCGCATCACTCTGTGTGAACAGGATTACCGTGAGCTTGAAGGCAAATACGACAAATTGGTGTCGGTAGAAATGATCGAGGCAGTTGGCGCGGAATATTACAGCGCCTATTTCGCCAAATGCTCAGGCCTGCTCAAGCCACAAGGACTGATGCTGATCCAGGCCATCACCATTTCTGACCAGCGCTACAAGCAGTCGCTGGGCAACACCGACTTCATCAAGCGTTACATCTTCCCCGGTGGCCAGTTGCCGTCAAATGCAGTTATTGCGCAGCACATAGCGGAAGATACCGATATGCAACTGATCGGCATGGAAGACATCACACGCGATTATGCCCTGACGCTCAACGCCTGGCGTGAGCGCTTTCAGGACCGGCTCGCAGAAGTGCGCCAGCTTGGCTGCGATGAAGTTTTCATCCGCATGTGGCGCTACTATTTATGCTTCTGCGAGGGCGGGTTTCTGGAGCGCGTAATCCATACGGGCCAGTTTCTGCTGGCCAAGCCGGGATATCGCGAGACGATATGACGGCAATACATGGTGGTATTCCAGGCGTGACTTGGTGCAGATTGATATTGATCATGAAGCAAGGCCCCAAACAACACTGCCGCTAGGGACACGCTTCACAGTGATGGGCAATCCCGATATTGCTTCTGTCAGCTGGCGGCGCTGGATCTGGTTCGATGTGTTGCCGGCAACGACGCCGGCCTCGTGCACTTATGCCAAAGGTGGGGCACCGGGCGTCAAGGCCAGCTTTTTGTCGGGTTCACTGCGAAACCACTTGCCAAAGCGGTGTGCTACGGCCAGCTGCATATCATCCAATAGTGTGTAAAACACCGGTACGATAAACAAGCTGACCACTGTCGAGACGATCAGGCCGCCCAGCACGGCAACGCCGATGGGCGCACGGAAACTCGGATCGCCCGCCAGGCCCAGCGCCACCGGGAACATGCCGGCGCTCATCGCAATTGACGTCATCACAATTGGCCGCGCACGCTTGGCACACGAGTCCATCATCGCATCGACCTGCGACATACCGTGGTCGCGTTGCGCCATGATGGCGTACTCCACCAGCAGGATCGAGTTCTTCGTCACGATCCCCATTAGCATCAGCAAACCAATCAGCGAGTTGATCGCGAGACCGTAGCCTGCGAGCAGCAACGCCACGATGGCGCCGGCAGCCGAAGGCGGTAGCGCGGACAGAATCGTAATCGGCTGCACAAACTTCTGGAACAGGATCACGAGCACTGAGTAGATCGCCAGAATGCCGATGAACATCGCGGTGGCGAAGCGGCTGAATATATCCGTGATGAAACGTGCGGTACCCGTGCGCATGAACTCCACGCCATCGGGCAGGTTCTGCATCGCCGGCGAGGCTTCCACGCGGTCGAGGATGTCACCCAAGGGCAATCCATTCAGGTTCGCACTCAACGTGATATTGCGGCTGCGGTTCACGCGCGAAATCTCGGCAGGACCGGAGCCGAGGCTGACACTCGCTACGTTGATCAACGGCACCGGGCCGCGGCTGCCGGGGACGTCGAGCAAACTGATACGTTCGATGTCGCTGCGGGCGGCATCGTTCAAGCGCACCCGGATCGGGATCTGGCGGTTGTCGAGATTGAAACGGGCCAGACCTGTGCTGACATCGCCGGAAGTAGCAATGCGGGTCACCTGGCTCAGGGCATCGGTGGTCACGCCCAGCGCGGCAGCACGTTCGGGATCGGGGCGGATGACAATTTCGGGTTTTTGCAGCCCGGTGCTGCTGTTAACGGTACCCAGCCCTTCGATGGTGCGCAGTTCACGTTCGACAGAAGCAGCAGCTATCCGCAGGTTTTCAGAGTTGTCGCTTGCCAGGGTCAGTTCCAGGCGGTCGCCGCCGGGGCCGCCCCCGCCTCCGAAGTTCAGACGCGCGCCGGGAACCCCGCGCAAGGCTTCGGTGGCCTGACGTTCGAATTCTTGTTGCATGCCTTCCTTTTGCGAGGGATTGTCCAACTGGATTGTCAGTGTGGCGCTGCGCACCGCACCGGCAGAACCGCCGCTGCCGAAACCGTCGCCGCCGCTGCCGGCACCGATGGCTGTGTACACGCTGCGTACTTCCGGGAACTGTGCCACGAGGATATGGCGCGCTTCCTCGGCAGTGGCATGAGTTTCGCCGATGGTGGCACCAGGCGGTAGCTCAACAGTCAGCTGGGTAAAACCATTGTCCCCCGCTGGGGCGAAACCGGTGGGGAGGAGACTGAATAGCGACAGCATGGCGAGCATCGCCACGCTGGACACTACCACCACGATCATCCGGTGCTGCAGGCACCAGCGGATCTTGCTCAAGTACCACGTCAGCATCGGGCCAACACGTTCTACTTCCATATGCGGCTTGAGCATATAAGCCGCCATCATCGGCGTCAGCATGCGTGCTACCAGCAGTGAGAACAGCACGGCGATGGTCACTGTGAAACCAAAGGGGCGGAAGAATTCACCGGCGATGCTGCCCATGAAGGCCACCGGAATGAACACGGCGCAGATCGTCAGTGTGGTGGCTACTACTGCGAGTCCGATTTCGATGGCGGCATCCATCGCGGCCTGACGCGGGGTCTTGCCCATGCGCAGATGGCGCACGATGTTTTCAACTTCGACGATCGCATCGTCCACCAGAATACCGACGACTAGCGTGAGCGCGACCAGTGTCAGAATGTTCAGTGTGTAGCCAAAGGAGTAGATCACCCAGAAGGTGGGGATGATCGACAGTGGTAGCGCGGCGGCAGAAATGAGCGTTGCGCGCCAGTCGCGCAAAAAGATCCACACGACCAGTACGGCGAGCAGGGCACCTTCGATCAGCATTTCGATCGAGGCGTTGTAGGAGGTCTGGATGTATTCGACAGTGGAACTGGCTTCGGCGAAAGTGATATCCGGGTATTCAGTTTTAAGACGTTCAACTACCTCGCGTGCGTCTTTGGCAACATCGAGCGCACTGGCGCCCCAGGCGCGGACAATCTCGAAGCCGACCACTGGCGTGCCGTTGTACAAGGCAATCTGCCTTTGTTCGCTTGCCTGATCGCGCACGTCGGCCAAGGTATCGAGTCTGACGTTGCGGCCATCAGGCAGCAAGATCGGCAATGCTTTCAATTCTTCGACTGAGGACACCAAGCCTGTGGTACGCACAGTCTGTTCCTGGCCACCGAGACGCGCTTCACCGCCGGGGCTTTCCACCTGGATGCGGCGCAACTGGCGCGAAATGTCGGTGGCGGTGGTGCCAAGTGCTGCCACACGGTCGGGATTGAGGTCGACCCGGATTTCGCGATTCACGCCACCAACCCGTGTGAAGCGGCCAACACCCGCAACAGTAGTCATCTCCCGCGCCAGTTCGAGATCAACAAACCAGGACAGCTCCGTGTCAGTCATTTTTTCCGAAGCAACACTCCAGGTGACGACCGGCAGCCCGGCGGTAGTTGTGCGTGAAACAATGGGTTCGTTGGCATCCTGCGGCAGATCGGCGCGGATACGGGTCAGCGCGTCGCGTACTTCATCCATCATGCGGCTCATGTCGGTGCCGAATACGAACTGGATGATGGTGGTGGAAGCACCTTCGCTTACTGTGGAGCGCAATTCTTCGATGCCTGCGAGGGTCGCTACGGCATCCTCAACGCGGCGGGTGATTTCCGATTCCATCTGCGACGGCGCCACACCGGCATAACCCACCGTGACAACGATGGCGGGGAACTCAATATCGGGCCGATCGAGCACCCCGAGTTTCGGAAAGCTCACAAGGCCGGCGACCGTGAGCGCAATGAACAGCATGATGACCGGAACGGGATTGCGGATGGACCAGGTGACGAAGTTCATGTCAGAGAGCTCCCGTCCGCGCTTGCACCACGTTGACGAGATCGCCGTCCTTCAGGAAGCCGGCGCCGGTGGTGACAATGTTCGCGCCCGGTTCAAGGCCACCAATGACTTCGATGTTCTCGCCCTGAATCGAACCGGTCTGGATCATTTGACGGCGCACGGTGCGATCGCTCTGTACGATGAATACATAGTTGTAGCCGTCGTTGCTGACAAGGCTTGCCAGTGGTACCAAGAGAGCTTCGCTTGCGGTGAATTCGATGCGGCCGCGTGCGAACATGCCGGGGCGCAGCGCGGTGTCGCCGGCGATGTCGACGTAAACGAGACCGTTGTGTGTGATTGGGTCGACGGTGGGGGAGACCACGCGGATGGTACCGTCGTGTTCACGACCGTCAACACTGGTGATCGTTACGCGCTGGCCAACTTGCAGCGTAAGCAAGCTGGATTCCGGTACTTCACCGCGCCATTCCACGCGGCTCTGGCGCAACAGGCGCAACATTTCCGCGCCGGCCTGGGCGAGTTGGCCCACGGTGACATTGCGTGACGTGATTACGCCGGCATCGGGCGCGGTGACTTTGGCAAATTGCAGACGCACGCGCGCTGCTTCGAGATCAGCCTTTGCTGCATCACGTGCGGCAGAGGCGGTCAGCGCCTCACTGTTGATGCGATCCAGATCAGCATCCGACAGCAGGTCGCGCGCGGCAATGGCCTCGGCGCGTTCAAACGCCAGACGCGCATTCTCGGCCTGGGCTTCGCGCTGTTTCAACGCGGCTTCTCTTGAAGCGAAATCGGTTGCGAGGATCGCGGTGGATAAGCGCACCAGTTCCTGACCTTGTTCCACGTAGTCGCCTACATCCACCAGCACTTCCTCAACGCGATAGCCGCCGACTTCGGGCGCGATGATCACGTCCTGCCAAGCATTCACCGTGCCGTTGAGACTCAGGAAGCGGGTGAAAGCGCCGGACTCAACCTTGCCGGCGTTCACGGTCAGGGTTGCGTTGCTGTCCAAGGGCGCGCTGGCCTGGGCTTCCTGGGCATTTGTCTGAGCAGGCAAGGACAGAAGAAAGCAGGGCAGCAAAAGGGCCGTTAACCGCACGCAGGCAAAACGAGGGGTCGTCCCGGCCTTGGCAGACCCGGACAGGGGATTAAAAGTACGCATTGGAAGCTTCCGAGAATTATGACTTGCGAGTCATAATAGCAGATGGCCCCGGATCAGGCATAGAGAAACCGTGAAAGAACCGAGGAGATTTAATCTACGGAGTCTTGGCTACTGCCTCCTATAATGCCCGCACGTCCAGGCCGGAGAAACCGCATGCAGACAATAGCCTCCTTTCACCACGACTATCAGTTCGCCGCCGCTTGGGAAAACACCTTGGTCAAACCGAGGTGAGCGAGCATCCTTTTGCCACACTGTCACCAGACTGGATCCTGAGCGCCGTTGAAAGCACCGGGCGTATTTGCGACGGGCGCATGCTGGCCTTGAACAGTTACGAGAATCGCGTGTATCAGGTTGGCATCGAAGACAGCGAGCCGGTGGTGGTTAAGTTCTACCGCCCGCAGCGCTGGAGCCGTGAACAGATTCTGGAAGAACACGCCTTTGTCCACGAACTTGAGCTGCACGAACTGCCCGTGGTCGCGCCGGTCACCGATGCGGAAGGGCGCACGTTGTATGAGTTCGAAGGTTTTCTGTTCGCGGTGTTTCCGCGCCGCGGCGGCCGCAGTCCCGACTTGAATCTCGACACACTGCAAATCATCGGACGCACGCTTGGCAAGTTGCACAGCATCGGTGCTACCGCGCGTTTCAAGCACCGCACGCAATTGAGTGTGTCTACCTTTGTTGAAGCGAGCAGTTCCTACCTGCTGGAACACGATTTCATCCCGGCCGAATTGCGCAATGCGTACTCTACGCTGGCGCAAGATCTGATCCGCCGCGTGCAGCAGATTTTCAGCGAGCGCAAAAGCACAACAACGTTACGTATTCATGGCGATTGCCATCCCGGCAACATTCTTTGGCGCGAGGACATTCCGCATTTGGTCGACTTCGACGACGCGATGACCGGACCGGCGGTGCAGGACATGTGGATGTTGTTGTCCGGCCCGCGCGAACTGCAACTGGCGCAGTTGTCTGAACTCATCGACGGCTACGATACTTTTTATGAATTCAATCCAGCCGAGTTGGGCCTGATCGAAGCGCTGCGCACCATGCGCCTGATGCATTACAGCGCGTGGTTGGCGCGGCGTTGGGACGACCCCGCTTTTCCCCGCAGTTTTCCCTGGTTCAACACACCGCGTTATTGGTCGGGCCACATCCTTGAATTACGCGAACAGATGGCCGCGCTTGACGAGCCTCCATTGGTAATTTATTGAGCGGCTGGTAGTGGTGCGGTTGGCTTTTGTTTGCTGCACACCCACCTATAGCTTCAGCGCACAGGGCCGGGACAGGGTAGTGCATTGCCGGGACCGTAGACGCACATCCGTGTGCACTTCGACTCGGGCCATCCATGGCCCTCACACGTCCCTGCAACGCACTACCCTGTCCCGGTCCTACCAGGCATTTGTTCAGGTGGGTGTCAATTCAACGTTAGACCATATACCACGTTGATTCATCTTCCTTTCTAAAGGAACCCGCGCAAATCCAGACACTCACGGGAACATCAGCAATTCCTGAGAGGGAGGGCCGGGGATGTAAGTTTGCGCAGCCCGTCCGCGAGCGGCGCACTTTGCGGGGTTGCGTCCCCGCAAGGGTTAGTTGAGCACTGAAGTCGACCGCCAGGAGGGCGGAGCAAACTTACATCCCCGGCTAGGCCCTCCCAACTGTAGCAACGCGCCAAGTTCAACCCGAGTGAGTGTCCGGCCCCAAGACCACAACAAATTCAAACACCAGCACTACCGAGCAGCTCCTATACTGACCAGTCACCCCCGGTGTGCTATGTTGCCGGCTCATCATTCAGGCTGTATTCCATGATCCCTGCCTTGCTCCGCGCGCGTTTCCTGATTGCTTTTTCCTGCATTGCCGTCCTGCTCAGCGCCTGTGCCGGCGCACCGTATTTCTCCGCAGAAAGTACGGTTGTCGTAAAGAGCCCGAACGACACCCGCGAATATCGGGCGCTCGCACTCGGCAACGGCATGAAGGTGCTGCTGATCTCCGATCCGACTGCCGAAAAAGCCGCCGCCGCTGTGGACATCAACGCCGGTTCCAACAGCGACCCGCAAGATTTCGCCGGGCTCGCGCACTTTCTTGAACATATGCTGTTCCTCGGTACCGCGCTTTATCCTGAATCCGGTGAATACCAGGAATACATCAGCGCGCACGGTGGTAGTCATAACGCCTACACCGGTTACGCAAACACCAACTACTATTTCGATATCGACAAAGACTATCTCGATCCTGCCCTCGACCGCTTTTCCCAGTTTTTCATCGCGCCGTTGTTCACGCCCGACTACGTGGACCGCGAACGCAACGCGGTGCACTCCGAATACCAGTCTGGTTTGCAGGACGATGGCCGCCGCAGCTACTCCGCGTTGAAGGCCGTGCTCAATCCCGCGCATCCGCTGACCGGTTTCGCCGTGGGCAGTCTCGATACCTTGCAGGATCACAATGGAGTCACCCTGCGTGACGCGCTGCTTGCGCATTACGACCAATATTATTCCGCCAACATGATGTCAGCAGCGCTCTTCGGTGCGCAGTCGCTCGACGAACTGGAAATACTGGCGCGCCGGTATTTCACCCCGATTGTTAATCGTGAACGCATGGCGCCCTTGTCTGCCGAGCCGGTTTTCATGGCGGGTTCGTTGCCTGCGCTGCTCGTCATCGAACCGGTGCGTGACAGTCGTGCGCTTACTTACACCTTTCCGATTCCGCAAATGCGGAAGTACTACAAAGAAAAGCCCCTGAATTATCTCGGCCACTTGCTTGGCCATGAAGGTGAGGGCAGTCTGTTGGCACTCTTGCGCAACAAAGGCTGGGCCAATGGGCTAAGTGCGGGCGGCGGTTTTTCCTATCCTGATGTTGCCACTTTCACCATCTCGGTCGGCTTGACTGCAGCCGGTGTTGAGCACATCGATGACATCAGTGGCTTGTTGTTCCAGTTCATTGCACTAACTCGTCGCGACGGCATCCAGCCCTGGATCTATGACGAGTTACGCGTGATGGCCGACTTGGCCTTCCGCTATCAGGAACCCAACGACCCGCTGGGCTACGTCAGCAGCATGGCGCAGCGCCTGCAGGAATATCCGGCGGCAGAACTGATCACCGTGGGCTATACCTACGATAATTTTGCTCCCGCCTTGATTGCCAGCGTGCTTGATGCCCTGCGGCCGGAGAATGTGCTGGTAACCTTTACCTCGCGCAGCGTCAGTGGTGAGCGCGTCGATCCCTTGTATGGCACACGCTACAGCTTCACGCCGCTCGCACCGGAACAGATTGCGCGCTGGGAGCAGTATCCGGTAGAAACGGCGCTGGCAGTGCCGGCGCCAAATCCCTTCTTGCCAGAACATCTTGCAATCAAGCCGTATGCAGGGTCGCCTGCTCCTGCCGATGTGCCGAGTGCAAAAGTGAAACCTGAAGTACTCGTCGACAGCGGTGGAGTACGCCTGTGGTTCAAACAGGACAACGAGTTCCTGATTCCGCGCGCCAACTTTTCCGTCTATGCGCTAACGCCCCTGTTTGGCAACAACCTGCGCAACAATCTTCTGTCGAACTTTGCGGTCAGCCTGGTCAACGACAAGCTCAGCGAATATGCCTACCCGGTGAATTTGGCCGGCGCCTATTTCGGTCTCGCGCACCGCGCACGTGGTTTCACCCTGTCGGTAGGTGGCTACACCGACAAGCAGGCGCAGTTGTTGGCAACACTGTTGCAGACGCTGGTCGCGGCCGACTTCGAGCAGGAGCGTTTCGACATCATCAAGGCCGAACTGGTGCGCGGCTGGCAGAATGCAGAGCTGCAGACACCGTATGTGCGGCTGTTCCAGGAAGAGCAGGCATTGCTGATCAATCCGTACTGGTCGGAGGATGAGCGCATTGCAGCGGTACAGGACATCACGCTCGCTGATGTGCAGACCTTCGTACCACACATGCTGGAGCAACTCAGAATCGAAGCCCTCTACCACGGCAATGTGCTTGCAGCGGATGCAATGCAAATGCTGGACATCGTCACCACCTACCTGCATCCCGCAGCCGACGCACCCACGCCTGGCTTCGGCACGGTGGTGAATCTGCCCGAGGGCACGCGCATCGTGCAGGAACTGGAAATTCCGCATGACGATTCCGCTATTGTGATTTACCTGCAGGGTGAAGATGACAGTCTGAAGACCCGTGCCACGATCAACCTGCTCAGCACCATTCTGCGCACACCGTTTTACGACACGCTGCGCACCGAGCAACAGTTGGGCTACATCGTCAATGCCGGCACCATGCCGATTCTGAAAACCAACGGACTTGTGCTCTACATAGAATCGCCGGTAGCTGACCCGCTGCAACTGGAAACCAGCATTGATGCGTTCCTGACAGACTACGCCGGCGAACTGACGGCGATGGCGCAGCCCATGTTTGCCGACATCAAGGCCGGGCTTGTTACCGAGCTGCGCCAACCACCGCAGCGGCTCAATAGCCTGAACGCGCGCTACTGGAGCGACATCCTGATCGAAGAATATACCGAGGACTCAACCTTGCAGATGGCTGACGCCATCGAGGCACTGACCCTGGATGACATCGTTGTCTGGTACAACACAAGAGTCGTTTCTCCGGATGCGGGTCGTCTCGTGGCGCGTTCAGCCGGCCGGCCGCAATTGACGGACTACCTTGCCGCACGCGCAGAAGCCGCTGACACCCTGATCATGGAAGATGGCAACGCCGATTATCGCCCTTTTAAGCAGGCGGCTGAGCAATTCGAGTTCTGACATGCATCCACTCTACGGATTTTTCATGTCGCTGCTGACCGCCTTGATGTGGGGCGTGTTACCGGTCGTATTCACGTTGTTGCGAGCTGACGCTGATCCGCTGGCAGTCACCTGGATCCGCTTTATGTTTTCCGCAGTGGTGGTGTTCCTCTTCCTGTGGCTGCGCGGCCAGTTACCAGTGCTCACGGTGTGGGGGCGTAAAGAATGGGTCTTTCTGTTTCTGGCAGTGGCCTTCCTGGCCGGCAATTTCGTGCTGTATCTGCTGGGTCTCGAACTGATCAGCCCGGAGGCTACGGCGGTACTCATTCAGTTGGCGCCCTTTATCCTGATGTTCGGCAGCGTGTATGTGTACGGCGAACGCTTCGCACCCATTGAGTGGATCGGCGCATCACTGCTGTTCGTCGGACTGGTGTTGTTCTTCAACGACAAGCTGGCGCTGATTGTGCAGGCAATGACCGGGGAGACACTGGGCATCATCTACATTCTGCTGGCAGCCGTATCGTGGGGGCTCTACGGCCTGTTGCAGAAAAGTTTGTTGGGCAAGACGGGGTCGGTACAACTGACGCTGATGATGTATGGCGGCGGTGCGCTGTTGTTGCTGCCCTTCAGCAATCCGCTCAGCTTGCTGCGCTTGACTGCCCTGCAGAGTGGCGCAGTCTTCTTTGGCTGCCTGAACATGGTGATTGGCTACGGTGCCTTCACTGAAGCTTTGCGCGTGTGGCAAGGAGCGAAAGTAGGGGCTGTGATCGCGCTGGCTCCGGTGCTCACCATAATCTGCATGCACAGCGCCGTGGCGCTCTGGCCTACGCACTTTAGCAACAGTGGCTTGAATGTCTGGGCTTACGTGGGAGCTGCGCTGGTGGTAGCTGGGTCGATGCTGGCTGCATTGGGTAAGCAAAAAGCGGGTAAGCAGAAGAACTAGGGCGCCACTCTTAACGCACTGGTTTGGCCGCCGGCTGGTTGATTCCGGCGTAAATCGGCAAGGCGCAGAGCTTCCTGTTCTCATCAGTACGGCCTGCCCCCTTTTCTGGAGTCAGGCCGGCTGAAATGGCAAGCGCCCGAAAGAGGTGTGAAACGCGTGCCATTTCGTGCGTTGCACCTGCAGTTGCGCTTTCAATTGCACATAACTGGTTTTCAGCAGGTCAATGTCGTGGTGCAGTTCGTCGCTCAGCGCTTGTGAGCGGGCGTGGTACCACTTCTGTTGCACGTCCGACCAGGCATTGAGCGTGGCAACAAGCTGCTCGTACTCCTGTTCGAGACGGTCGCGCCAAGGTCCCTGTTCTAGCAGCAGCTCGCATTTGCCGAGCGCGCTATTGTACTGCACGCCGATGCGCGTCATTTCCACCCGGTAACTGGAGCAAAAGCGCAGGTCGCTGGCGAGCTTGAACCAGGAACAGGCCTTGATAAACCATTTGGTGGGATCGTAGTGGTACCACCTGACACCGTTGCGGTAATCCCATGCGAAGGTGTGATGGTAGTTGTGGTAGCCCTCACCGAAGGTAAAGAGCGCGATGAACCAGTTGTCGCGTGCGGTTTGCGCCGGATCGTAAGTGCGCTGGCCCCACATGTGCGCGGCGGAATTGATCAGATAGGTGAAATGCTGGCTGACCACGAGGCGCAGGAAACCGAGCATCAACACACCGCCCCAGATATCGCCATACAACCAGCCAACCAGCGCCGGCACGCCGATATTCATGATGAGCAACAGTACCGCGTAATGTTTGCGCTGCCAGACGAGGATGGGATCCTTCAGCAGGTCTTTCACGTTGGAGTAGTCTTCGCGGGTGCTGGGATAATCGCGGATCATCCAGCCAAAATGCGCGTACCAGAAACCGAGGTGCGCGGAGTAGGGGTCTTTTTCGTTGTCGTCGGCGTACAAATGATGACGGCGATGATCGGCAGCCCACGTAATGCAATCATTCTGCAGGGCGCAGGCGCCGCCAAGCGCGAACACGAACTTGAGAAGCGGATGGGCCTTGTACGCACCATGCGACCACAGGCGGTGGTAACCCGCCGTAATCGACATTTCGCAGAAGGTCAGCAGGCCGAAAAACCAGACCCACTCATACACCGCGTAGCCGTGGGTGAAACCGTACCAGGGAACCAGGGTGACAGCGACAAGCACCGGAATGCCAAGAACTGCGATATTGAGCCAGCGGAGCGGGGGTTTTTTGATGGGGGCTGTCGACATCGGGTGAAAGGCCTGGTTGCGGGTAAGGGCGTCACCCTTGCCATCCTCTTGCGGGATGTCCGGGTGGGGGCATTTGCGAGGGAAGTTAGCATAGCCTTTTGATTACAGGCAAACTGCCTAAAGAATGTTAGTGGTTCAGTTTGAATTTGTTTTGGGTTCTGGCCCCCACCTATGGCTGCAGCGCAAAGGTCCGAGACAGGGTAGTGTATTGCCGGGACCGTAGACGCACATCCGTGTGCACTTCGACTCGGGCCATCAATGAATGGTGGCATCCCCGACAATAAATGCGGGGTGTAAGAAATGAGGAGAATCCTGCTGTGGAATTTTTTCCCTGTAAACGGGGTACCCGATTGGGTAGAATTTTCATTGCCATCAAGTAGATACCTTGCGAGATTCAACATGAAAACCAACCAGCTGGGCGCGTTGTTCGCCAGCCGCCAAAGTTCCGGTTTGCGTGTCGCGATTTCCCGGATTTTGGTGGGTGCCAGCACCTCCGTGTTGGCTGCGGCACCCTTGCTGGCAGCGGAAGTGGAAGAAATCGTGGTCGTGGAACGCAAGCCTGGCGCTTACACGATGGGCCAGAGCACTCTCACCAAATTCACTGAAGCCTTGCAGGACACCCCGCAGTCAATCAGCGTCCTGACAGAGGAGCTGCTGGACGACCGCGGCGTGATGTCGCTGAATGACGCCCTGCGCAATGTGCCGGGTATCACGCTCGGCGCTGGCGAGTTCACCTGGCAAGGCAACAATCCCACGATTCGTGGCTTCAATTCCCGCAACGACATGTTTCTGGATGGCATGCGTGATTACGGCAGTTACTCGCGCGACCCTTTCAATCTGGAAGCGATAGAAGTCCTGCAGGGTCCTGCGTCCATGGTATTCGGACGCGGCTCCACCGGTGGTGTGATCAATCAAGCCAGCAAGCAGCCGCTGCCAGATGTCCTGCGCAAAGTGAGCGTGAATGTGGGCAACGCGGATACGCTGCGCATGGCCACGGATATCAACCAGCCGCTGGGTGAAGGAGCAGCATTGCGCTTCAATGCGGTCAGTCACGCAGCCGGAGTGCCTGAACGCAACGGTGCCGACAATGATTCCTATGGTCTGGCGCCCTCGCTGGCGTTGGAACTCGGCGATGCCACTGAACTGACGCTCAGCTACATGAAGCAAAGCAGCAACAGCCGCCCCGATTACGGTCTGCCCTGGATCTCCGGCACACCAGCCGCCGTGGAACGCGATACATGGTACGGATTTGAAGATGACTACATCGACACCGAAGCCGATATCGCCAATGTCAGCCTTGAACACCGTTTCGCTTTGGGTCTGCTAATCAATGCCCAGTTGCGGCACGCGGAATACTCGCGTTCCAGCCGGATTTCCGAACCCGGTGTGGCAGCAAGCGTCACTGCCAGCACTGCGCAAAATACCGTGGTGATAAACCGGAACGTGTTCAGCGGCGCAAGCACCGAGGAGATGTTGCAAGGTCAGGTGAACCTGATTGCCAACCTTGAAACCGGCGCGGTCGGGCATGCATTGGTCGCTGGCATTGAGTTCGCGGAAGAGGCTTCTGCACCCCTGATGAATATCGCTGTAGGGGCGCTGCCAACCACTCTGCTGAATCCTGCTGCCGAAAATTTTTCTGCAACCCGCATGCAAGTGCGCGCGCGCGCCGAGACGAACAGCGACAGTCTGGCTGCGTTTGTTCTCGACACGATCAAGTTCAACGAGTCATGGCAGGTAATGGCTGGGGTGCGCTGGGATCATTTCGCCACGAACTACATGGCTGACCGTTTCGACGCGAACGGAGTCACTGCAGGCAAGGAGCAAGTGCTCAGAAAGGATGTGGAGTTCAATTACCGCGCGGCGCTCGTGTACAAACCCGTGGCGGAGGGGACCTTCTATCTCGGCTGGGGTACTTCGTTCAATCCATCGGCAGAAGGTCTTTCCTTCATCGCGAATGCCCGCAATTTCGGCATCGGCAATGCATTTCTGGAGCCGGAAAAAAACCGCAGTGTGGAATTTGGCAGCAAATGGGCGCTGCTGCAGTCACGTCTGATGGTGGAGGTGGCGCTGTTCGATACCGTCAAAACCAACTCACGCGTGCCCGACCCGGGGCGGCCCGGCTTCAACGTGCTGGCTGGCAAGCAGCAAGTAACGGGTTTCTCACTGAACCTGTCGGGCGCCCTGACCCCGCAATTGGCCCTTAGCGGTGGCTATGTGTATCTCGACAGCGAAGAAGCAAAAACCGGTTCGACTCTGGACAATCTCGGGCGGGCACTGCCCAATGTGGCGGAAAACACTTTTTCGCTGTGGCTCAACTATTCACTCGGTGCAAGGCTACAATTGGGCGGTGGGGCGCGCTTCATTGATGAACGGCTGGCGCGCAATACGTTGCCGCTGCTGGTTGCACCACGGTATTGGGCGTTCGATGCAATGGCGAAATACGCCATCAACGCCAACCTGACCATCAAGGCCAATCTGACCAATGTCACAGACGAGCTGTATTATGATCAGTTGCATCCCTTTCATGTCGTGCCCGGCCCTGGTCTGGGCGCGGTGTTTGCGGTGAATTTCACTTATTAGAAGGCTCGCTTGGCAGGTTTACTGATGCTGGTTGTTATTCCCAAAGTACTGGACGCAGCGCAGTTGCAGCTTTGCCGCGACGAACTGGCGCGTGTGGAGTGGGCCGACGGTCGCAACAGTGCCGGATATCTCGCGCGCCAGGTCAAGAATAACCAGCAACTGCCAGACGACCACCCGGTGGGGCGCAAGTTGGCAGAGGTGATTTTGCGTGCCTTGCAGGGCAACGAAGCTTTCACGGCTGCGGCATTGCCACTGAAATTCGTGCCGCCAATGTTCAATCGCTACGACCAGACCCAAACCTACGGTCGCCATGTGGATGGTGCGATCCGGCCTATCAATGGCATGCGTGTGCGCACCGACCTGTCAGCGACGCTCTTTATCAGTGACCCGGCGGATTACGATGGCGGTGAGCTCATCATCGAAGACACGTTCGGACCGCGCAAGGTCAAGCTCGCCGCCGGCGACATGGTGCTGTACCCCGGCACCAGTGTGCACAGCGTAAGCCCGATTACGCGTGGTCAGCGTCTCGCTTCTTTTTTCTGGGTTCAGAGCATGGTGCGGGAGGACAGCAAGCGGGCTTTGTTGTTCGAACTGGATCGCGCCATTCAGAAAGTTGCCAAGGACGCGCCGGGGCCGGGTGCCACAACGGATCTGGCCGGGGTCTATCACAACCTGCTGCGCTTGTGGGCGGATGCCTGAACGCCATGGCTGATGAACTGATTGAAGTACAAACGCAACTGGCCTTTCAGGACCAGACCATTGCTGAGCTCAATGAGGTGTTGACCAGTCAGCAGAAGCAGATTGACCTGCTGCGCCGGGAAATCCAACTACTGAAAGAGAAACTCGGGATGCTGGAAGACCGGATTGAAACTGGTCCTCCGCAGGATGAAAAACCGCCGCACTATTGATCAGGGATGAGAGCGGTAACTCGTTTGTTATTTCGCTTCCGCTGCTGTCGCCGCTTCTGTCAACTGCCGCGCCAGCGCCGCTTCGAACGTTCCTTCATATTCGGTCACGTGCGCCTGATAGCCTTCAGGATCATAGAACGGATTCGGATCGCCTGCGCCCCGTGCCATCAGCTTTTCATATTTCGCATCCAGTCCATAGAACACGCCATGTGAACTCATCCATACCTCGGCCGGAATTTCGCGCGCTTTCTGGTAAGAAGCGCGGATCTCCTCGACGATGGTGGGATAAGCCTCGTTGTTGACGTACTGCAGGAATTGGCCGTTGAGACTGCACTCGATAAAACCATAATACGTGCGCCCGTCTTCCACGAGCGGCAGACTCCATGCGACACAGCCTTTCGTGTGACCTGGCAACACGTGAGCGGTCAGCGTGGTGCCGCCAAGTGCTACAGTCTCGCCGTCGTCAATAATGCGATCAATCGGTTGGATCTTGCCGCCCGGAGCGACGAAAGCCTGTACGTCAGGCACTTCCAGACGCCCCACTACCACTTCGGCACCCGTCAGTTCCTTCACCAGAGCATCGCCTTCAATGTGGTCAGGATGCGCGTGGCCGCTGATCAGGATCTTGATGTCCTTGAAATCGAAACCCAGTTCCGCAACGTTTGCCTGAATGACAGGTACAGACGTTTCGTAGTTGCTGCTCATCAGAATGAGACCCTCAGGGGTCGTGATGAGATACGAGGACAGCATCGACGTACCGACATAGTAGACGTTGTCCATCACCTTGTGCGGCGGGAACGGATCGTTCCAGCCCGGGGGTTGGGCAACTGTCGCGAGGGGCACCAGGGCAAATGCCAGCAGCGGCAGTTTTACCAGCAGGGCAAAGTACAAGCGTGAAACCGGTGTCAGAGGCATATTATTTTAATTACGTTCGCGGTCACGATAGCTGCTGCCACCGGTTTCCAGCGTACGGCCGTCGGGGAACTCGATGCTGCGCGAGTTCGCGCGCAATGAGCCATCTTTCGCCTGGAAGCCGTTAATGACTACTTTGGTGCCCGGGGGCAGGGAATCGCGCGTCCAGCCGAGACGAAGCAGCACGGCGGGAGAGCCGCCTTCAACTTTCCATACTTCAGTCGCACCTGCGGCATTCACGACTTCGATATGCAGCCAGGAATGCGGGTTCACCCACTCCATCTTGACCACGGCACCATCCAGCACGACTGTCTTGTTCTGATCGAACTCGGCTGAGAAAGAATGGTGGGCCACTGCGGGCACTGCCAGAGCCAGCAGGGCTGCCGCCACTGTCATCATCAATTGGTTTTTCATGGTGTTAATCCTCACATTTCGCGAAGTGGGTTTATTCAAGTCCGAGCAGGTCGCTGTACAGCATTTTGTCGGCGAAGGGCACGCACTTGTGTTCAAGCAGTTGCGCGTTCTCATCAATCACGCGATACAAAGTCATGGCGATGGTCCAGGGTTCCGCATAGGTCAATGGATCTTCAAGCGTCGCTTCATATGACATATGGTCTGCGTCCAGCACATTAAAGCGTTCAGTCACTTTTAATTGGATGCTGTGATGGTTGCCGGCGCGATCCAGCCAGCTCTGGTCAACTTGGCCGGTAGTGGTTACTACCAGTGTGTCGCCTTCCCATACGCCATCGGATTTACCCATCCACGAATCAATCGGTGGCGGGGTAAAGTCAGTCATGTTGATCACCCGGTTCGCGGCTGCAAAGGGGTACACCATCAACAGGTCGCCGGCGTCGGCCTGAAAAATCTGGAAAGGCATGTTGTGGTAGGTATTGCGCGGAATGCCCAGCATGAAGCAGCTGGCTTCGGGATCGGCCTTGGGCCAGTTGGCGCGGTTCTCATCGCGTTTTGCCAGCGCTTCGGGCAGGTAGGGAATCGTACTGCTGCCACGGATGACGCTTGAGCCGGCGGGGATCGCGGCAATCGCACCCATTTGCCAGAAGTCATCGAGCGCCACGGCGCTGTGCGCTTCGATATCCCAATAAGCGGTGTTCAGGGTTTGCCAGATGCCGTTCAGATTGGGATGGCCGCCAATGGTATTGTCGGTATTGACGCTGGCTTCTGGCTGAGCCGCTTGCATGGTCTCAGGTTGGCTACAGCCGGATAGCGCCAGCGCGGTAAGCAAGCACCCCACAAAAGTGCTGCCAATGAATCGGATTTGCATTAACCCACCCCTAGTTTTCAATCAGTTTTCATTCTGTTTTAAATGCATCGTAGATACTGATGGACTGCTTCAGCTTATCACGCCCTTTCGGTGCCTGTCAGCGCAGCAAACGGTTTGCACACAAGTTTCCGGGGCGAGTAAGATGGCCGGGCTTGCGATAATCCAAAATAATCAATGGGGGCAAAAGATGCGTAAACAGATTCTGGTTTTGGGAGGCATTGGCCTGTCCCTGGTGCTGGTTCCGGCGCTGGGTGCGGAAGATGGTGCTGAAGCATACACACCACCCATGACCTCTTGGGGCGAACCCGACCTGCAAGGCATGTGGCCCCTCAACCATCTCATCAGTGTGCCGCTGCAGCGCAACCCCCAGTACGGCGATCGCTTCCTGATGAACGATGAAGAATTTGCCACCGCCCAAACCAATGTTGAAGCACGCGACGAACGTTTCCAGAGCGGGCCTGTTCCAGTAGCTGATGCCGCAGGCCAAGCCATGCGTCAGACCTCGCTGATCATTGAACCTGCCAATGGCCGTTTGCCCGAGCTCACTGCAGCCGGCATGGAAATGAAAACACGGATGCGCAGTTCCTACGATCCAGAGCAAACCGTGTTCGACACCATCGGCGACTTCAGCGCCTGGGATCGCTGCATTACCCGCGGCATGCCGGTGTCGATGATGCAGCGCAACTACAACAATGGTCTTCGCATTTTCCAGTCTCCGGGCTATGTCGTTATTTCACTGGAGATGGCGCATGAAGCGCGGGTGATCCCCACTACCGTCGCACCAGCGCTCAATGCCAACATCAAACAATGGATGGGCGAATCACGCGGTCACTGGGAAGGCAACACACTGGTCGTTGAAACCACCAACTTCGCGCACGGTCTCGATACCGGCATGACCAGCGGCGGCGTTCCGGGTGCCGGCGCGCCGTATCCTTCCAGCGATGCCATGAAAATCACTGAGCGTTTCACCCGCACGGGTGCAGATTCGATGGATTTTGAGATGGTTGTTGAAGATCCGGTTGTCCTTGCCACCGGCTCGCTCAAAATCCAATACCCGATGCTGCTCGACAACGACTACAAGATGTACGAGTACGCCTGTCACGAAGGCAACACGGCAGTGCGCTACTACATTGAAACCTCACGCTTCGAACGTGCGCAGGCGGCGCAGCAGTAATTCAGAATTGCTTAAAATGCCAACAGAGAAAAATAATAATGAAGCAGGGAATGCTCACAATACTGCTTGGTAGCGCGCTTTCGCTGCCGCTTCTCGCGTAGGACGATGCCACGCGTGTTGCTGCACTAAGGGAGCGCGTGGGCGCCATGGCTGAAACAACGGCCAGGGTCGAAGCCCAAGCCGAGGTCCAGCGTCTCGGCCGCGCCTGCCGTTCGGCCGGTTGTATCTGTGCATGCAATTGCAGCCGGGCAGGTGGCATGGCGTTCGGTCGTTGATTCACTGCGCGTAGGAAATCCGGTACACCACATTGCCGCTGTCATCGCTAAGCAGCAGTGAACCATCCTGCGCGACCACAATGGCCACGGGACGGCCCCATGCGTTGCCCTCATCCGAAATAAAGCCCGTCATGAAGTCGATGTATTCGCCGGTGGGCACGCCATTTTCAATCGGTAAGCGCACAATCTTGTGGCCGGTGCGGAAAGCGCGGTTCCAGGAACCATGCAACACCGCGAAGCCGTCACCCGCGTATTCGGCAGGGAACGCCGAACTGCCGCTCGGAGTCAGCGGATAGAACTCGAGATCCACTGACGCGGAATGCGCGGTGTAGGGCACATCCGGAATGATGGCCTTGCCCGCGAGGTCTGGACGTTTGCCGGCATGCCGCGGATCTTCATTGCTGCCCATGTAGTACCAGGGCCAGCCGTAGAAACCGTCTTCCTGCACACGTGTGGAGTAATCGGGCACCAAGTCGTCGCCGAGCATGTCGCGTTCGTTGGTAGTGCACCAGAGTTCACCGGTTTCAGGTTGCACCGTCATGCCCACGCAGTTGCGAATACCGGTAGCAAAGGTTTTTGGTTCAGCTGAACCCACCGCATACACCAGAACGCCGGCACGACTTTCTTCCTGACCCCATGCTGCACCAAGCCCATGTAAAGCTTCCCAGGCTTGAATCTCGGCCGGGGTTTTATCCGGTAGAGCGTTCTCGGCTACGTTGGATTGTGAACCCACTGACACGAACATGCGGGTGCCATCCTGCGAGAAAGCGATATCGCGGGTGTAGTGGCCACCGCCAACGGGGGAAAGCTGCGGCACCACCACTTCTGGCACACCGCGCGCAACCGTGTCACCGGTCTGATAGGGATAGCGCACCACACGATTGGTTTCGGCCACATAGACCCACTCGGGATTGGCACCAGCCGGATAGAACGCAATGCCGAGCGGTTGCAACAGACCCTGTGCAAACACCTCGATCTGTTCTGCAGTGCTGCCATCAGCACTGGGGCGCATCACCTTCACGCGACCACTCTGGGTTTCAGCCAGGAAGATGTCGCCATTGGGTGCGAGCACCATCGCACGCGGTGCTCCCAAGCCGGTGGCAAACGTTTCCACCTTGAAGCCTGCAGGCAGAGAAAGCTCCGCACCTTCAGGTTTGTCGATAAAGCGCGGGAAATTGTTGGCTGAAGCGGAAGCGTAAGGAGCCGGCAGTGTGGCCACATCAATTCTGTGCACACGACCGGGTTCGTCTTTTTTCCAGTCGGCTTCACCTACTGGCGGAGCCGACGGCGGTGGAGGCGTGAACCCGGGGCCGCCAGGGCCGCCAAAGCCACGCGGCGCTGGCTCACTGAAGGTGCCGTCACTCAGCGCGGCAAAATACGCAACCACATTGGCGCGGGCCATCGCATCAGTTACGGGCACAACCATTGCGGAGCCGGGGACTACTGTCGTCGGTGCCGCGAGAAAACGCTCAAGCGTTGCCGCATCCCACGTGAGGTTGGCCATTTTTAACGCATCGGTATAGGAAAAACTCTCGCTGCTTGCGGCAGCGCGGCCAAACACGCCAATCAGTGAAGGACCTTGAGCGCCGCCGTTGTCATTGGCTTCGGCACTGTGGCAGAGGCCGCATTGCGCCTGAAATACCGCCTTGCCGGCATTGGCAGGGGCGAGGGGGGGTGCTTCAGCGGCAAGCACGGCATGGGCACAGGTGATGGCAGCGAAGGCCATTACGATTTTTCTGGCAAACACAGGAACTCCTAAAACAGTGCGTGATTCAGTTGAGTGGATAAATAAACGCCCTTTATTTACAGACCTTTGGCAGCCGTTTCCCACAGCGGGTTGGTGCACAGGCTGCAATCAGCGCCAATAAACATCTTGCCCGCGTCGGTATCGCCCTTGAACTGGTAGCGAACCCAGTTGGACGCTACGTTGGCGAACTCGCCACCACCGGGGTGGTACATGGTGGCGGTATGCCCTGCATTGTCACGCGCGCCGTAAAACGCGGGGACATGGGTGATCAGGTCGAAGTTGGCGCGTGACGGGCCGTACATGAAATCAACTTCACCACCGTTGATGAACAGCGCCGGCCCGTTCAGTTGTGCCAGCGAGTCCGTGGTCGCGAAGGCGCCGGCAGGTGCCTCAGCGACGGGAGCCGACACGCCGGAATTGAACACGCCGATGGTGCCAACCCGTGGATCAGTACCCAGACCGACCGACAGGAAACCACCGCATGACTGACCCATCACCGCGACATGCGCCGTGTCGATCTTGCCTTGCAGTGGCGAACCGGCGCGGGCATTTTCAGTTTCTGCCCACGTGATGGCTGCCGCAAGATCGTCAGCAGATTGGCGGCGACCTTGCTCGTCGCCTGCAACCGACGTTGTTGTCAGTACCAGAATACCGTGGGAGGCGATCCCGCCCAGAAATTCGCCGTACTGTGGGTTGTTGATGGCACAGCCGCCGTTACCCCAGACCAACACGGGCAAGGTGTCTTGTGCGGGGAAAGCAGTCAGTTCGGCAGGGCGAAACAGGATATGGCGAGCGGATTCGAAAGCTCCCTCTGTCATCGTGGCATAGGCGCCGGGCTCAGCCAGCGGCGCGCCTTCCAGCGGCAACTGCCGGTTGATCATCTCCATCGTAACGCCGGGCGGTTGCGCCACGGCGAAACTGCTCAAAAGCAGCAGAGACAGACTGGTTCGGACAGCAGCGGTTTTCACAGCAGAAGATAGGTGGCGCATGGTGATTCCCCGGGTTGATTCCAATTGGTTTACATCAGCCCCATTCTCCCATAAGTCACTTGCAAGGCAACGATCGAAATTGACGGGTGCCATGCTTTCCCGGATGATTCCCCCACATTAAATGCATCCTCGTTAAGAGGAAATTCAGAGGAAGGGGCAATACCATGAAACACGCGCTCGTTATTTTATGTCTGGCCTTGCTGGTCAGTGGCCCGGTCGCCGCGCACCATTCGTTTGCCGCCGCCTATAACATGGAGATTCCGATATCCATCGTAGGCAAGGTCGTTGAAGTCCGCCTCACCAATCCGCATTCGCATTTCTTTCTCGACGTTCCGGCAGAGAACGGTGCAAGCGTGCGCTGGAAATTTGAAGCCGGCACGCCCAGCGGCATGCTGCGCAACGGCTATTCACCGCAGGTCATCAAGCCTGGCGACACCGTTACCATCAATGGCTTTCAAGCGCGCGATGCGTCGAACAACGGCATGATGCGCGAACTGATCACGGCCGATGGCACGTTGTATGGGATGTTCGGGCCCCAGGATGGCGGCGCCGGTGGTACACGCTAATGAAGAATACACAACACATGACACTTTCTCTGACTCTGACCAAACCCCGCCTTGCTTGCGCCACACTGCTTGCTACTCTTGCGCTCTGTAATCCTGTTTTCGCACAAGAGCCCGCAGGCCCAACGCCACTTATGGCCGATGGCCATCCCGATCTGAGTGGCGTGTGGTGGACTGGCGGCGACCTCGGCAGTCCCGGCTACAACAGCAGCAGAAAGGGTGCTCCACCAGTGCCCTCGTATACCGATTTGTATACACCCGAAGCCGCTGCGCGGATGGCGACGATGCGTGACAAGGACGATCCCACCCTCGGCTGCAAATCAACCGCCTTTGGCACGCTGAACGTCCGCCTCTTTGATGTTGGCACCATTGGCCAGATTATCGCGACTCCTGGCATGGTTACTTTGCTGCAGGAAACCTTTCACGGTTACCAATTGATCCCGACTGACGGCCGCGAACATCGCGCGGTGCCGCCTTCGTACCGGGGTGATGCCGTAGGCCATTGGGATGGCGACACCTTCGTTGTCGAGGTCAAGAACTTTACGGACGACACGTGGATGTATGCAGAAGGCCGGGTGTCGTTCCACTCTGACCAGTTGCACATCGTCGAGCGCTACCAGCGTCCCGACGCGAATACCCTGCTCATCGATGCAACGATCACGGATGAAGGGGTGCTTACTGGGCCCTTGGTGGTGCCGACGCAAACCCTGGTGCTCGCGCCCTTCGATCAGCTGTTTCCGCTGATCTGCACCGGCGTAGAAACCCAGGAGTTGATGGATGCCGCAGCGGAACTGGCGGAATAATGTGATTTTTTGTTGATGCTGGATTTCACCATTGAGTTGATCAGGCTCTCGAAATCCCCACGGGTATTGATCACCGCATTTTCCGTGGGTTCCAGCAAAAACACTGCCAGACCGGTTACCTTCCCGTCTCGGATGCAGGCAACTACCTGCACATGTTCGTCCTCTTCCATGATCCGGACAATGACCTGCCGTTCCTGGCAAGAGCGCTCAGCCGGTGCTGAAATGGGCGCTTCGCTGTCTCAAACTGCCTGCGGATGATGTGTATTACGAAAGTGGGTTGGGAAAGTTAACAAGGCGGGATGAGAATAGTCAGCGCATTGCCAACATAACAATAAATCAAGGACTTACTCATGAGCCTGGGCGCCGCCGACACTTCCTCAAGCGACCCGCTTCCCGCCGCCGACCATCCTGCCGCTGGCGTGGATGCGCCCGATCTCCGGTGGTTCGTCTTTGCGCTCTTTTTCGTGTTCGGCGGCATCACCAGCCTGAACGACGTGATCATTCCGAAACTCAAGGATTTGTTCACGCTGAGCTATGCGCAGGCGATGCTGGTGCAGTCGGCATTTTTTGCGGCGTATTTCCTGGTCTCGCTGCCGGCATCAATCATAGTGCGCCGCAACGGCTATATGCGCACCGCGGCGGTGGGTGTGGCAACGATGGCGGTGGGCTGCCTGCTGTTCATTCCGGCCTCGGCATCCGGAATGTTTGGCGTGTTCCTGCTCGCGCTCTTCGTCTTGGCGGCGGGCATTACCACAGTGCAAGTCGTAGCGAATCCATTGATCTCTTTGCTTGGCAAACCGCAGACTGCACATAGCCGACTGACCTTTGCGCAAGCCTTCAATTCGCTGGGCACCACGATTTTTCCTTACGTGGGTTCGATCCTCATTCTCGGGTCGTTGGCTACCGTGGTACCGGAATCCTTGTCGGGTGCCGCGCTCGATGCGTATCGCACCCAGGAAACCCAGGTGGTGGTGCGCGCTTATCTGGGCTTGGCGGCCGCGTTGGTCATTCTCGCGGTGGTGATCTGGCTACGCCGGCATCGCTTGGTAGAAACACCTGCGAAGGAGATCAGTTTGTTTCAGGGCTTCACACTGTTGCGCCGTCGCCGCTTTGGTCTGGGTGCCTTGTGCATTTTTCTGTATGTCGGCGCCGAAGTGGCGATTGGTTCGTTGATCGTCAACTATCTTATGCAAGCCAGCACCATGGGTTTGGCCGAGCAAGATGCCGGCAAGCATGTGCCGTTTTACTGGGGTGGTGCGCTGGTGGGCCGCTTTATCGGCGCGTATTTGCTGAGCAAAGTATCGCCCGGCAAACTATTGGCAGCGGTGGGCAGTGGTTCGATACTGCTGATCCTCATGGCGATCAACACCAGTGGCGCACCGTCCGGCTGGGCCTTGCTGGCCATTGGCTTGTGCAACTCGATCATGTTTCCCACCATCTTCAGCCTGGCCTGCGAGGGGCTGGGCGCGCGCGCTGCTGAAGGATCAGGGGTTATCTGCGTGGCAATTGTCGGCGGCGCCATTGTGCCGCCGTTGACAGGTTATGTAGCGGATCTTGTTGGTCTGCGCCTGGCACTGTTGGTGCCGGCGCTGTGCTACGCAATCATCGTTGCGTATGGCATTTATGCGCGCCAACCAGCTGTTTCGAGCCGCTGACGCGCAGGGAAATGCGACTTTTTATTTCGCGCGGCCGAGGTAGCCTTGGGACAGTACATCAAGAGCTATAACCTGGTTGCGTGCTGTTACCGTGCCCCAGCCACCGTAAAACACAATGCCGAACAGCGTACGTTTGTCTGCGCCACCAAAGGCTACACCATGCAGGCCCGGCGGGCCGGGGATGATGCCCAGCACTTCGCCTGTCTCTGAAATGACATTCACCGCTGAACCGGCTGCCACATAGATACGTCCTTCGCTGTCTACGGCAGAGCCGTCGCCGCCACCGCTTAGCGTGGCGAAATCACGTTGATTGGCCAGCGCTCCGTCTGCTAGCACATCAAAGGCCACCAGAGCCGGACCGTTGGTGACATAAAGCACGTCTTCTTCCGGGCTGAGAATAATGCCGTTGGCCCCACTCACCGCTGTGCCGTATTGGGTGATCACACCGTTCTTGTCGGCATAGAACACGCCGCCACCGGACACCGCGATATAGACACCGCCTTTACTGTCGGCGGAAATGTCATTCACCACGCCACCGGCGCAATCAAAGGATTCACCGTTGAGCGTATCGGCGAACACTTTGCGTTCTGGTTCCAGTTGCATGATGCCGGTGTGCATGCCGCGCATGCCAAGAAAGAGCGCGCCGTTCTTGCTGCGTGACACCGCACCGCCGGTGTTGGTGTTGTCATGGATGATCTGTGCCAAGGCAGTGGCTGGATCCAGTTGCATCACGTTGCTGGCATCCTGGTTGGCAAACAACAATGAGCCATTCTCGCCGGCAATGGGGCCGTCGGCATTGTTGCCTTGCCAGGCCCAGACCACGCGCCACGCGGCTGCGCCATCGACGATATTGGGAATGGCGTTGACAACCGGCAACGCGGGAGCAGGGGGCTCATCTGTGGATGGGCTGGCAGCAGCACCGCCACCAATACTGAAGGGCTGGGGCGGCGTGGCGCATTGCGCGATTGTTGCCGCATAATCAGCATGCTGCCACACCTGCAGGCTGCTGCCACGCGCAAAGGTGGCAGCGGGGGCTTGTGCAAAAGCGCTGCCAGCAAGGCCTAATGTAAACACCAGCGTCAGTGCCGGCATCAATACAGGTTTAGATGTTGTTTTCATGTGTTTCCCCTCTACGTGGTTTCTTCTGATATGTTGTTCGCAGTCTATATCGTTGCCATGGTATGAAACCATACCGCACTCAATAATCAGGATAGGTATTACACGCTCATGATAGAACTTTTACTGCAAGGCCAGATTACTTTGTTTGGCATTATTCTGGTTGCCATCATCATTGCCTTGACCTTTCACGAATTCGGGCATGCTGTTACCGCAAAATTCTACGGTGACGATACCGCGCAAAGGGCTGGGCGTTTAACACTCAATCCCATGGCGCATATTGATCCCGTGGGCCTGGTGATGGTGGCGCTTATCGGCTTTGGTTACGCCAAACCGGTGCCTACCAATCCCGCGAAGTTCACCTCCAGATGGGCTGACATGTTTGTCTCTGCAGCAGGCCCAGGGATGAACTTGCTGCTCGCGATAGTCGCCATCAATTTTTATGCATTGGGCCTGGCCAATGACTGGAGCATTACCCAGTCTGATGCAGCGCGGGTGTTCTTTGGGTATTTCGCGCAGATCAACCTGATCTTGCTGGTGTTCAACTTGCTGCCGATTGGGTCTTTGGATGGACACTACATCCTGCCGTATTTCCTGCCCGGGAAAATGGCGCAAGCCTATCGCTACTGGAATGGTCGCTATGGCAATCAAGTACTGATGGGGCTCATTCTGCTAAGCGTGTTCGGCGTGCCAGTGTTCAGCACCATCTGGAATTTCGGGCAAGCACTGTTGCCCTACATCACGTTTATCAATCCTGCTTGAGCAGTGAGCTCAGTGCCCTGCGTTGCAGAGCCGTATTTGAATTCGGCTCTGATGGCTCTGGACACCCACTCGGGTTGAAGGTGATGGGATTTCACTTTGCCTCGTCGACCATCTGGATGGTTTTGTTTTCAACATCTTCAGAGACTTGGGCTAATGCCGCATCCTGAGAAAGCAACGTTAGCATCTGAGCTGGCTTGATAAGACCAATCATCGTTTTGCCCTTATCCGTGAAAACCGAGATGCGACATGGCAGCGCCATGTTCAGACGCATATCGGCGGACAAGACTTTTGCAGCTTGTACCGGATTACACACTTCAAACACTTTGCACTGCTCTTCAAATGCAATTCCTTTGCTGCGCAGAGTAGCACCCAGATCGTGAACATGGAGCACTCCAAAGCCATTACGCTTTACAGCAGCATCAAGATCTGCAGTTGCTTTGTCGAATGATTTTCCAGTTTCTACAATGTAGTACATCTATAGCCTCAATTTTGCTTTTGGACACATAATATTTTGTTAGTGAGCATGCCCACTTTGTTCTGGCGGAGAGTATTCCGCAACATATTTGATATTCAATCGTTAATTCATTGTTCTCGTTGCGAGTGTATGTGCATATGAGTTTCCCTTTATTACTAATAGCGGGGCCTCGTTTTTCCAGGCTTGAAAATCAGGGATATCTGGTCTGACTCAAAACATGACACCCACCTGAATTTGCGCAGGACCTGAGAGGGAGGGCCGGGGATGTAAGTTTGCGGAGCCCGTCCGCGAGCGGCGCACTTTGCCGGGTTGCGTCCCGGCAAGGGTTAGACTGAGCGCTGAAGTCGGCCGCCAGGAGGGCGGAGGAAACTCACATCCCCGGCCAGGCCCTCCCAACTGAAGTCATGCACACAGAAATACCCGGGTGGGTGTCCAGACCCATAGAAAAGCCCAAGAATCTGCACCGACCCACTGTAGCGAAAAATTCAAACTGAACCACTATCTGAAATTGGCAGCGGTGCTCTATTTCCGGAACTTGGGTGCGGGCATTTCGTAATACACGCAGTCGAAATCCCGCCGCGGAGTGTGGTGAACCCGGGCATCAATATAGCGCATGCCCAATTTCTTCATGACCCCAATGGAGCGTAGGTTGTCAGGATCTGCGATGGCTGAAAAAGCACGTATTGCAGGAGACTCCTCCAATACATCAATGATGGCACGGGCCGCCTCAGTCGTAATACCTTGCCCCCACCAGTGTCGTTTCAGGCTCCAACCAAGTTCGATAATGCTTGCTTTAGCCTGCATATTTATTGTCGTGGAGCCAGCGCCGCTTCCGCCTGCGAGATCAGATACGCGCGTAATGCAACCGTATCACCTTCTTCAAGATACTCGCGGAACGAGGCCATGCCATTCGCCGCCAGCACGCCGTCGACTACGATGGAGTCGAACAAGTCTTGATCGTGCAAGGCTGGCGCCCGGCGCAAGTCGGGAAACGACGAGCGTGCTGCACCGCCACGGCCATGGCACAACATGCATGTCGTGTCGAACACTGCAGCGCCGCGCGCGATGAGGTCTGTATCTCCGAACTGTGCGGGTGGTGCGATGGGTCGTTCAGTGAATGCCGGCAGATCAGGCAACACCACATCGCCTCCCAGCTTGAACACAAGCAGCCGCGCCCCATTCGGTGCGTAATAGCCACCCACTACGGGGCCGCCCACGGCAATGGCGAGGTATTGTTCGCCATCGAGTTCATAGCTGATTGCGCCGGGGAACACCGCGGTCTTGGTATCAAACTCCCACAGTTTTTCGCCATCGGTAGCGCGGTACGCCACGAGCTCCTGATTGGGCAGGTTGCCGTTGAACACGAGATTGCCGGCAGTGGCGAGGGCGCCGCCAATCACTTGCACACCACCGCGCGGGTTGATGAATTCTTCACTGCGCCAGACTTCTTTATTTGCTACCGGATCCCAGGCAACCAACCTGCCGGTGAAGCTTTGTATCGTATCGGGGAATTCTTTCAGATGTTCCTGACGCGCATCGAGGGCACCGACCAGCGACCAATGCGTTGTCGCCGGAATGTAAACGAGACCGGTGTTCGGACTGTAAGACACCGGTTGCCATGCGTGTCCGCCAGCCGGGCCAGGGGTCAGGTTGTAGACCTTTCCAGTGACGTTGTAACGCGCTTCGGGCACTTCGAAGGGCCGTCCGGTTTCCAGGTTGATTCCGGTTGCCCAGTTCACGTTGGTGAAAGGTTCGCCGGCGAGCAATTCGCCGGTGGCCACGTCAAGCGTATAAAAGAAGCCGTTCTTCGAAGCCTGCGTCACCACATGGCGCATCTCACCGTCGAGCTCCAGGTCGAGCACCATCAGCTGCTGTCCGGTGTCGTAATCCCAGGTCTCCCAAGGTGTTTCCTGATAGTGCCAGGCATAGCTGCCATCATCCGCATGCACTGCAACAATGGAGGAGATAAATAGATTGTCGCCGCCGCCCGCATCGCGCACCACGGCATCCCACGGAGCGCCGTTGCCAGTACCGAAAATCACCAGATCCGTTTGCGGGTCATAGGTGATCGCATCCCACACCGTGCCGCCGGGACCGGTTTCCCACCAGCCCGGAGTCTTCCAGGTCGCCGCGGCCATCTCCATGGTTGCATCTTCGAAACCCAGCGCGGGATCGCCCGGCACGGTCCAGAAGCGCCACAGAAACGCGCCAGTTTCAGCGTCGTATGCATCCAGATGCCCGCGCACATCGAATTCACCGCCGGCCGAGCCGATGAACACTTTGCCGTCAGCCACACGCGGTGCGCCGGTAATCGAGTAGCGTCCGTCCGGTGTCGCCTTCGTGGACCACACCTCGGTGCCAGTCTGCGCATCGAGCGCAATCAAGCGGCCATCGAGGGTGCCGAAAATAATCTTGCCGTTCCATGCGGCCGCGCCACGGTTGTCGAGTCCGCAGCACACATTGATATTCCAGTCGCCAGACACCTTCGGATCGTGGTGCCAGAGCAGCTCTCCCGTGCGCGCATCGACCGCCATCACTTCGCTCCACGGCAAGGTCAGGTACAGCACGCCATCTATGACGAGCGGAGTGCTTTCAACGTTCTGATTGGTGGGCAGGTCGACAAACCAGGCCAGGCCCAGCTCTGCAACCGTGTTTTCGTTGATTTGATCAAGGGGGCTGAAACGCTGTTCGTTGTAGGTGCGGCCATAGCTCAGCCATTGGCCGCGTTCAGCATCAGCATTGAGCAGCCGTTCCGTGGTTACTGCTGCAGATTGCGCCTGCGCACCTGCGGCGGCCAGCATGGCAGCACTTGCGGTGATTATTTTGATTGTTCGCGACAACAACATGGTGGTTCCCCAGAGCCTTGTTAGGTGCAGGGAGAATAAACGGACACCCCGTATTCGTCCATCCGGAGTTCGGACTATGGCCCGATTATTTGATATAAGTACACCAGTTTCCGTTCAATAAAAACAATAGGTGGGTGAAATGCGGATCAAGAAAACACTAACAAGCTTTGTCTGTCTGTTTATGGTGGTCAGTGGTGCACAGGCGCAACCGTCTGAAGAGGTTTCGCGGGAAGCCATTGAAGAGCTGCGCGACAGCATGCCGGACTCTCCCGGCACCGGGGCTTTCCCTGCCATGAAGGAGGTCGATCCTGCTTTGCCTGACCAGGTGGTCTACCGACCTGCGGATCTGGCGGCGCTGGGCGACACCAAGCTGGGCGTCTATGCCTTTGGTAATGGCGGATGTACCGACGATGCTGCACTGGCGCGCCAGCATCTGCTGGAAGTGGCTTCACATGGCTATCTGGTGATCGCGCCGGGCGGTATCTACTCTGGCCCGGGGGCAAGCCCAAGAGCGACGCCGCAAGCTCAAGGTATGGATGCGGTAGCCACCACTCCTGCACAACTGGGTCAGGCCGTTGACTGGGCTTTGGCGGAAAATCTCAGGGCGGACAGCGCCTATTTCGGCAAGATCGACCCCGCTGCGGTGGCAGTGTCCGGTTACAGTTGTGGTGGTATCCAGGCGCTGTTGAATGCGAAAGATGCGCGTGTTGCCACGGTAGTGATCATGAATAGCGGGTTGTTCCTTGATCAACCCACACGCATGGCTGGCATGGAAGAGGGCAAGGAACGGCTGCTCGACCTGCACACTCCGACCCTGTACATACTGGGTGGCTCCACGGATATCGCGTATGTGAACGGCATGGACGATTTTGCGAAGATTGACCATGTCCCGATCGCGGCGGCAAATATTGAGAAGGGCCATGGGGGTACCTACTGGGAACCCAACGGCGGCGCCGCGGCACAGGTAGCGGTAAGTTGGCTGCAGTGGCAGTTGCGTGGCGACTCCTCAGCAGGTGAAATGTTTTTGGGTGAAGACTGTGGTCTGTGCCAAAATCCTGAATGGAGCTTTGTGAAGAAAAGACTGGATTAAGTTACATGACCACACCACCTGTACTCATTGCCGGCGCCGGCATTGGCGGCTTAAGTGTTGCGCTCACTTTGCAGCAGATCGGCGTCCCTTGCGTCGTGTTTGAATCAGTCGCCGACATCAAACCTCTCGGTGTCGGCATCAACATTCAACCCAATGCGGTGCGTGAACTCTACGAGATGGGTTTTGGTCCGGACGCGCTCGATGCGATCGGACTGCAAACCAAAGAGTGGGCACTGGTCGGACTAAACGGCAACGATGTCTATTCCGAACTGCGCGGGTTTAAAGCCGGTTACAACTGGCCTCAGTACTCAGTGCACCGGGGTAAACTGCAGTTCATGCTATATCACGCTGCGTTGGCGCGGCTGGGTGCAAGGTCCATTCGACCCGGCCTGAAAGTCACGGGCTATCGTAATCATCCGGACGGCAAGGGTGTAACCGCGTTGCTGGAAGACCGCGCCGGGATCCGTTCCGAGGTTGAGGGCTCACTGTTGATTGCCGCCGATGGCCTGCATTCAGCGGTGCGGCAGCAAATGTATCCCGCGCAGCCTCCTATTCAATGGGGCGGTGCCATCATGTGGCGCGGAGTCACCCGGGGCAAACCGATTCGTACTGGTGCCTCTTTTGTGGGTTTGGGTACGCACCGGCAGCGCGTGGTGTTTTATCCCATCTCAGCACCTGATGCCCACACCGGCCTTGCCGACATCAACTGGATCGCAGAGATTACAGTCGACAACGCCGGTGGTTGGTCTGAGGGTGACTGGAATAAACAGGTCAGGCATGACGATTTTATGCATCATTTCGAAAAATGGAATTACGACTGGATCGATATACCGGCCATGTTGCGGGGTGCGTCCGAAGTATTTGAATACCCCATGATTGATCGTGATCCGGTGCCGACCTGGCTTGAGGGTAATACGGTACTGCTCGGTGATGCCGCCCATGTGATGTACCCCACGGGTTCCAATGGCGCCAGTCAGGCCATCGTGGATGCTCGCGTGCTCGGTGCTGCCATGCTCAAGCACGGGGTCAACGCCAACGCACTGCAAGCCTACGACACGCAACTGTGCCCGGAAATTTCCCCGCTGATTTTGCGCAATCGCGGTGCAGGACCTTTTGGTTTGCTGAATCTGCTGGACGACCGCTGCGGCGGCGTGTTCGCCAACATTGATGATGTCATCCCCAAGACCGAGCGCGACGAATTCATGCAGCGCTATAAAGCGGCCGCAGGGTTTGCGGTTGAAAAACTCAATGCGGCTGCATCAATCATCGCGGTTGGCGCCAAAGTAAGCTGAGGAAGGCTTGATGTTGCAACACTACGTTTTTATTCAATATCATCAG
>CAMDML010000006.1 GCA_945902215.1 Klebsiella pneumoniae
AAACTTTTCAGGTCCTGCGTGATTTGTAAAGGTTTGCCGCCGGGGGAGAGCAGGTGCAGTGTTAACGGGATGCGGTTGTTGGCAATGCGAGGGGTTTCGCCGAGGCCGAACAATTCCTGCAACTTCACAGCTAACACTGGGGGCGACCCTTCTTCGTAGTGAATGGTGCGCTCAAGGCCTGATGGTACAGCGATGCGAGCCGGTGCGTGCTTGTCGAGCAGTTGTTGTGTATTCCAGTCGAGCATCGATTTCAAAGCAGTGGCAAGCTCAGTTTCGTTCAGGCTATCAAGGCGCGTCTTGCCACTGAAGGCTGGCTTCAACCACTCATTGCGTGTGGCCAGCAGACCTGCATCGGAGAAGTCCGGCAGTTTCAGTTCCGGCATCCACAGGCGCAGACAGTTCACACGTGCCCGCCATTGGATCAGTCCTTCCGCCCACGGCAAGCAAGCCAATCCATAATTCGCCACTGCGTCGCACAAAGCCTGTGCCGCCTGTTCGGGATCGGGCTTGCCTGCGGGTTTCGACGCCAGCACGATTTGATCGAAGCGGGTTTCGCGGCGCGCGACCAACGCGCGGGTCGCTTCGTCCCAGCGCACAATGTCTTGTTCGATGAATCGTTCAGGAAAGTCCAGACGCAAACGCGCTTCATCGAGCGGCGCAGCGCGGAGCACCAGGCTGTCCTTGCTCTCGTGCCGCAATTCACTGATAACGAACCAGGGCTCGCCGAGCAAGCGACTGTCGTCCGCAAGTCGTGCACTTCTGCCGTTGCTGAGTTGATAGCGGTAACGGTCATTGGGATGCTGACGCGCGATCCGGTCGGGGTACGCATGCAGCAAGACATCACCGAGTTCACGCGGGCTTGTATCCTGCGCAGGAGTTGCCTCAATGCGCAGGCGTTTGCGCCATTGGGTTGCGGCCTGGCTGATAGTTGCCAGTGCTGCGCGCGATACATTTGGCGCTTCTTTGTTGTGGTGAGTGTTGTTGTCGTTGCGAGCTCCACTGCGAAACTGCACAAGAGCCTGCCAGCGGGATTGCCAGTCGTCACCGCGATAACCCGTCAAGGGGTCGCGCGCCTCAACCAGCGCGGCCAAGTCGCAAGCCAAGGCTTGTTCATTCCTCTGTGTCGGTGCCAGCAGCATGGCGGCGAGGCGTGGATGGGTGCCTAGCTGCAACATCTTCTTGCCAAAGGCGGTGATTCTTTGTTTGGCATCCAGCGCGCCCAGACTGCGCAGCAAATCCTGTGCAGCCGCGAACGTGCCGGGTGGTGGCGCATCAACAAAGCGCAGATCATTGCCGCCCCATGCCGCGAGTTCGAGTGCGAGGCCGGCGAGATCAACGGTGTTGATTTCCGGATTGCGCGCTGCATCCAAGCGCTGCGAATTGGCCCACAGGCGATAACACCAGCCTTCAGCAACACGGCCGGCGCGGCCACAGCGCTGATCGGCAGAGGCCTGTGAAATATAAACAGTTTCAAGTCGTGAGAAGCCGGAGTTCGGATCGAAGCGTGGTTCGCGTGCAAGCCCCGAGTCGATTACGACCCGCACACCGGGCAGTGTCACTGAAGATTCCGCAAGGTTCGTTGCGAGAATAATGCGGCGCCGCCCATCAGGATTAGGTGCCAAGGCCGCGCTTTGTTTTTCGATAGGCATATCGCCATACAGCGCAATGATGTCGAGCGCCTGAAAATCCGCGCCACTCAATGCTGCTTCTGCTTGCCCGATCTCGCGCTGACCGGGAAGGAAGACAAGGATGTCGCCAGAGTGTTGCGCCAGTGCCTGCTCGATGCAACGCTTCACATGAAACTGCAAAGCTTCATCGCGCTTTGTTGGAAAGTGCTGCGTGGTGACGGGATAGCTGCGCCCGGCACTGGTAATGCGCTGCGCGTCAAGAAAGCGTGCGAGCTTTTCCCCATCCAGCGTTGCCGACATCACCACAAGACGCAGGTCTTCACGCAACCCGCCTTGCACATCAAGCGCCAGGGCGAGGCCAAGATCACCGGCCAGATGCCGCTCATGGAATTCATCAAACAGGATTGCACCAACCCCTTCCAGCGCGGGATCGTCCTGAATCATGCGGGTGAGAATGCCTTCGGTGACAACTTCAATGCGCGTTGCGGCCGACACCTTGTTCTCGAAGCGGATACGGTAACCGACCGTGGTACCAACGGGTTCACCCAATTGGCGTGACATAAACGTGGCTGCGGCTCGTGCAGCAACACGGCGTGGTTCAAGCATCAGGATTTTTTTACCGCTACACCAATGTTCATCAATCAGTGCGAGAGGTACTTGCGTGGTCTTGCCCGCGCCGGGCGGCGCTTCAAGCACCAACCGGGTGTGCGTTGCCAATGCCTGCGTGATGGCCGGCAGCACTTCCCCGATGGGAAACACGGGAGTGTTCACAAGCTGGTGGCAGGGTCCATGCCAAGCATCAGGTTCAGGTTTTGCACCGCCGCGCCGGACGCCCCCTTGCCGAGGTTGTCGTACACCGCGAGCAGCAGCGCTTGCGCTTTCTTGGCGTCAGCGAACACATGGATGCGCAGACGATTGGTGCCGTTCAAACTTTCCGGATCGAGTTCCGGTGTGCGCTCCAGTGCAGCAAGCGGAGCTACTTCAACGAAACTGTGTTTGATGCCGGCAAAATGATCGGCGATGGCCGCGTGTATGTCCTTGCCACTGGGAATCTTTGGATAGGCAGACAGCTGCAGCGGCACACACGTCAGCATGCCCTGAAGGAAATTCCCCACTGCGGGCATAAACAAGGGCGCGCCGGCCAACCCTGCATACTTTTGTATTTCAGGTAGATGCTTGTGGGTAAAGCCCAGACCATAAGGCATGAACTCCGGCGCGTCTTCGCCTTTGGCTTTGTAATCAGCAATCATGGCTTTGCCACCACCCGAATAACCCGAAATGCCGCTCACCGTTACCGCATACGTTGCCGGCAGCAAACCCGCTGCAATCAAAGGCCGCAATACCGCAATCACACCCTGCGGCCAGCAACCTGGATTCGACACGCGCTTCGCAACCGCAATTGCCGCACTCTGCGCGCGATCCATTTCGGCAAAACCATAGGTCCAGCCCGCGGCCACGCGATATGCAGAGGACGCATCAATCACGCGTGTCGACGGATTCGTAATCAAAGCCACGCTCTCTTTCGCCGCGTCATCAGGCAGGCACAGAATCGCCACATCCGCCGCGTTCAGAAACTCGGCACGTGCGGCAGGGTCTTTGCGGCGTGCTTCTGGTATCGACAGCAGTGTCAGATCCTTGCGCAAAGTCAGTCGCTCCCGGATCTGCAACCCGGTGGTGCCGGCTTCCCCGTCGATGAAGATTTTTGCAGTCATGCGTTACTCCTGATTCTATGGCTGTATTATAGGCCCACTCGCCCCTATAGTTCACTGTCATGACTACCACCAATCTCACCTGTGCAACCTGCCACACCACGAATCGCATCCCCACGGAGCGCCTTGCGGATAAACCAAAATGCGGCAAATGCAAAGAGCAGGTGCTGCAGGGGCACCCCCTCGTGTTGACCTCGGCCAATGTCACCGCTGTGCTCAACAACAACTCCATACCAGTGCTGGTGGATTGTTGGGCGCCGTGGTGCGGACCATGCAAGGGCTTCGCGCCAATCTTTGAGCAGGCTGCGCAGCAACTCGAGCCGCGCTTACGCTTTGCGAAACTGGATACGGAGGCCGAACAACAACTGGCCGGCTTGTGGGGCATTCAGTCCATTCCCACGCTGATCCTGTTCCGCGCCGGCCGCGAAGAAGCGCGCATGTCCGGTGCCTTGCCGCTTGGCCAGTTGAAGCAATGGTTGTTGCAGCAGGGCGTGTGAACCAGTGACCGGAATTCACCGTGCCAGCACTTAACACTCTCGCCGATATCGCCGCAATCAAGGAAACCTGGCAGGTCGAGTGCAAGCTCGCGCAGGGTCGCGATGGTAGCGGTGCACTACCGGAAGATATTTGGGAAACGTATTCGGCCTTTGCCAACACCCAAGGCGGCGACATTTTTCTCGGGTTGCGCGAATTGGGTCCGGGCCGCTATGAACTTGCCGGTATCCCCGAGCCGGGCAAGGTCGTCAGAGAATTGATGGCGGGCGTGAACGACCCGAAAGTGGTGAGCACCAACCTGCTGTGCATTGACAGCGTTGCCATCCTCTCCATTGAAGGCAAGGCTGTCATCCATATCAACATCCCCCGGGCGCCGATCTACCTGCGCCCGGTCTACATCGGCAAAGACCCTCTCCACGGCAGCTTCGTGCGCACGGGTTCCTCTGATATCAAATTGTTCCCCGACCGTGTGCTGCGGATGCAGGCGCGGGTTAGGGGGGAGCTGCTCGCGAAATCTTGATGCCGTTTTAGAAAAACTGGAAAAATCCAAAAACTCTACTAGGGTGAGGACGAGGCTCGCCCATACGTTCGCATTGATTTTTGAGTATTAACTATGAATACAGCTATCCAGACAGAAGTAAAAGCTCCCTATTTTGGCGCTAGGGCAGCAGGTGTCATCCTGATTGTTGCGTTAGTTACCTATATATTTGGTGATTATTTGCTACTGAGGCTATTGCGCCATTTTCAAGAAACGGCCGGAATATTTTCGCTACAAGAAAATAATGAAAACGAAATAATGGCGATGAGATCGGCGATTCTAGGAGTGGTTAATCCTGCTCTAACAATGGTTGTTTGTGTTGCCATGCTCAGGACATATTTCCCGAGAGAATCCATTAAAGAGCTATTCAATCGGTTTGGGCTGGTGGGAAGGCCTTCATTAAAATTACTTGTTGCAGCTTTTCTGGGCGGCATGGCTTATTTGTTTTTTTTCTCAAAAGTCTTAATGCATATATTTCCACCAGATCCATTTGCGGTACCGCATCCCGCAAACATCATAAATTTTGCTCCCATTTGGTGGAAAATAATTTTTGCGGTGACTGTTGTCACAATTGTGCCGATTTCAGAAGAGTTCATGTTCAGAGGGGTTTTGTATCAGGGAATTATAAACTCCTGGGGTAAATTTGTTTCGGCAATATGTGTGGGAGCTGTTTTTGTACTATTGCACCCAGATACCATTAAATCAGGATACTGGATAACACATTTGGCGCTATATTTGTTCCCGATTTTTATGGTTTTAATTCGTGAAATTACAGGGGCCTTATTTGGTTCAATAATGGCACATTCTGGATTTAATTTTGCAGAGATATTTTTCTAATTTGACTTTTTGAATAACGGCTGAGGCCAGAGCGGCGGTTATCTGAATTGTCATAAGGCAACTCAGTCATTTCTCTGGAAACAAGGAGTGTTTATGAGAACTTTAAATTCTATGGAGTTGGAAAATGTTTCAGGGGGGGATTGGTCTTGGGAAGTAGATTTGGGAATTACCAAATTCATTGTTTCTGGTGAAGAGTCCGTCCAAGAAATAGTTGGTGGTGCTTACGGCGGTGCCGTAGACGCCATGGCCAACTTCTTCACCTGGTGGGATCCGGCCGGATATTACAGTTCTGGATGCTAGACAGCAGTAGCAACGTATGGCCCCGTAATTCGCTTTACGGGGCCTCTGGGTCAGGGCTTCACCTTAGCCCAACTTGCACACATCTTTCCCCTTGATATAAGCCGGCCGCGCCGTGATGCGCGCACGCCACTTCTCCACATGCTCGAAGGATTGCATGTCCAGATACTCGTACGCTTTGTAGAAGCCGGCGAGGCATTCAACCCACGGCACGTGGGCGATGTCGACGATGCTGTAGTCGCCCATCAGGTAGTCGCGGTCTTTCAAGCGTTCATTGAGCACACCGAGCAGGCGTTTGGTTTCGGCGGTGTAGCGCTTGTCGCCGTAGTCGTCGGTCTTGCCTTTGGCGAATACGTGGAAGTGGCCGAACTGGCCGAACATCGGGCCGGTGTGGGCGGCCTGAAAAACGAGCCATTGCTGCGCTTCGAGCCGGGCGCGGTAGGTGCTGGGATACAAGCGGCCGGTTTTCTCGGCGAGGTACTGCAAGATCACGATGCTTTCCATGAGCATGATTGGCTCGCCCTCGGGGCCGTCGGGGTCGAGCAGCGTTGGCATCTTGCCGTTGGGACTCAGCCGCAAGTAGTCAGGATCATGCTGGTCATTTTTCATGATGTTGATGACGTGGGCGTCGTAGCTCAGGCCCAACTCTTCCAGACACACGCTGACTTTCTGCCCGTTGGGGGTATTCATGCCGTAATACTGGATGGCATCGGGCATTGTCGGTGGCCAGCGTTTGGGGAACCAGGGAGTGGACATGAATGATCCTTTTAGAAGTGTCTGGAGAAAGGCAGCACCGGTGCTGGAGCCAATGATTCGGGTTTCTGCCGTGCATAGCAAGCCGGCTGGACGAATTCGGTCCTTTCGTCCACTATCCTGACCCGTGTTTTTCCCGCTTGAGGACTTCCAATGGCAGACCTGCTGCCCTGTGTTGAATTGCAGCCCGCTGCGCCTGCCACTGCCGCTGTTATCTGGTTGCATGGCCTCGGCGCCGACGGCCACGACTTCGAACCCATCGTGCCCGAGCTGCGCTTGCCGCCTGCACTCGGCGTCCGTTTCATTTTTCCGCACGCACCACGAATTCCGGTAACTGTGAACAACGGCATGCACATGCCCGCGTGGTACGACATCTTCGAGTTCGGCACCGAGCGTAAATTCAATGCGGCGCAATTGCTGGTGTCTGCGGCTGCGGTGCATGCACTGATCGACCGCGAGATTGCGCGCGGCATTCCCAGCGACCGCATCATCCTTGTCGGGTTTTCGCAGGGTGGGGCGGTGAACTATCAAGCGGGTCTCACGTACGACAAACCGCTCGCAGCGATGATCGCGCTGTCCACCTATTTCCCCACGGCGGAAGCCATCGAAGTGCATCCGGCGAATGCGCAACTGCCGATTCTGGTCTGCCATGGCACTACCGATCCGGTGTTGCCAATCAGCATGGCGCTGAACAGCAAGCGGCATCTGGAGCGCTTGGGGCTTGCTCTGGAATTCAAGGCTTACCCCATGCAGCATTCGGTGTGTCCGGAGGAGCTGAACCACATTGCGGCTTTCATCCAGCTACACCTTTGATCCGGAACCCCCCCCGGGATACACTCGCTTGCGCACCTGTCACGCCCCTCCTTTTGTTCAAATAAGAGCAGTAAAGCTAATTATTTCAAACACTCGTCGGGAAACAATGCCTCATGACTAAAAATGCTCCGGAACAGGCCTATGCTAACGGAGCTAGCAATTCCCTGGCCCATTCCCTGGCCCATTCCCTGCAGTGGCTCGGCGCGATGTCCGCTTGTATCGCGCTCGCCGTCATGTTCGGCTGGCATACGCAAAATGCCCTGCTGATCCAGTTGCGGCCCGATTTGGTCCCCTTGCCCTATAACTCTGCATTGCTGATGCTGCTGGGCAGCATCACGTTGGTCGCGTTGGTCTACGGCAAAATTGTCATTGGGCGGCTGCTTGCCGGTTTCGCACTGGTGATCAGCGCCGTTACGATCTTGCAATATTTCACTGGTATTGATGCGGGCATCGATCAGCTGTTGATGCAGCACTATCTCACCACCCAGACCATCTTTCCGGGGCGCATGGCCATCAGCACGGCCTTCTCCTACCTCTTGCTCAACTCCGGCTTCCTGTTGGTGACGCTCGATCGGGGTGGACGTCATGTGCGGTCAGTGGCGTCGACATGTGCGGCCATAGTCATTGCCTGCGTTATAGCAACAGTGATTGGCTATGAAGCCGACCTGCAACCCATGTTTGGCTGGAGTGCGACTACCTACATGGCGCTGCACTCGGCACTCGGCATTTTTATTCTGGCATTCGGACTGCTGATGCACATTCTGGGCGCGGGCGAGGACGCGCAGGCTGAAAATCAGACGCTGACAGCGGCGTCCGCATTCATCGTCATAGTGACTGCTACTTTGTTGCTCTGGAGCGGCCTGACCCGCCAACGCGACGAGCAACTGCAGGCGGCGCTCGAGGACGACTTGCACTGGCTGGGTATCAGCATCAACGCCTTGTATCAGGAACGTGCCAATACCCTTGAACGCATGAGCCGGCGCTGGGAAGTGGGCGGCGGCACCGCGCAGGCCGTATGGGAAGCAGATGCCGCGGCTGTGATGGAAACCCTTGACGGTATTCAGGCGATGTACCGGGTGGATCCGCAAGGTATTGTGCAGTGGGCCGTTCCGGCGCTGGGGGGCAGTCTTGGCAACGGTCTCAATGTGCTGACCCAGGCGGACACGACAGAGGGGTTTACCCAGGCGCGCATTACCGGTGAAACAGCCTACGGCATACCCTTTAAGGCAGCAGATGCCGCGACGCATTTCCTGGTGATAAGGCCGTTGCTGGTGGCGGGCGCGATTGACGGCTATATCGCCGCAGAAATTCGCGCCAATAGCCTGTTTGATATCGTGCAAGGACGTGATACTGCGGTGCCGTTTCAGGTGCAATACGCAGGCACAACGGTGTTTGACGCTCCGCTGGCGGTCGGTCTGCAGGAAGGTGGTTACCAGGTTGCGCTTACCACGCTCGCCATGGCGGGTAACGGTTGGACGTTGCGGGTTTTCTCCCAGCAACAATCCGATATCCGGTCGAAGCTGCCTGAGGCTGTGCTGGTGGTAGGCATGCTACTGGCCCTGTTTCTGGCGGCGCTGTTGCACCTGTGGGGTCTTGCCAGACGGGCGCTGGTGGCTGCTGGCCGTGCCAATGTCGAACTATTACGCAGCGAACAGCAATTAAACCAGTTCCGCACCACGCTCGATCGCACACTAGATTGCGTGTTTATGTTTGATGCGCAGACGTTCCACTATTTTTACGGCAACGAAGGCGCGTTGCGCATCACCGGGTTCACGCTGCCGGAGTTGCTGGGGAAGCGCGCGTGGGAGCTGAATCCAAACCGGACGGAAGCGTCGTTCCGGGAGCTGGTGGCGCCGCTGCTGAGCAAGGCCCAGGATTCGCAAACCTTTGACACAATCCTGCTCGGTGCCGGCGGCCATATTGTGCCGGTGGAGTGTTTTATCCAGTACATCGCCCCGGCCAACGAACCGGCGCGCTTTGTCACCATTGTGCGTGACATTACCCAGCGCAAACGCATGGAAATCATGAAAACCGAGTTTGTCTCAACAGTGAGCCATGAACTGCGCACACCGCTGACCTCAATCACCGGTGCGCTGGGGCTGGTCGCCGGCGGGGCCTTGGGCGAGGTGCCGGCAGCGGCGATGGAAATGGTGAACATCGCCCACGAGAACAGTCGGCGGTTGACCCACTTGATCAACGACCTGCTGGATATAGAGAAGCTCGCTGCCGGCAAAGTGGTCTTCGACATTCAAGCGCAAGCGCTGATGCCGCTGGTTGAGCAGGCGGTGGAAGGTACGCGCACTTACGGTACTGAACATCGGGTCAATCTGAAAGTCGTGCAGGAAGTAACCGGCATCGATGTGCGCGTGGACAGTCAGCGGTTCCTGCAAATATTGACCAACCTCCTGTCGAACGCAATCAAGTTTTCACCCGAAGGCGGTGTGGTCGAAATTACGGTTGAGCATCGCGCTCCCAAAGTACGTATCAGTGTTCGCGATTACGGCCGTGGTATTCCTGCCGAATTCCGCGAGCGCATCTTCCAGAAGTTTGCGCAGGCAGATGCCTCCGACACCCGCAAGCAAAGCGGTACCGGGCTCGGCCTGGCGATCAGCCGTGAACTCGCCGAGCGCATGAGCGGTCACCTGGATTTTGACTCGGTGCCCGGAGCTGGTGCTTGTTTTTATCTGGAGCTGCAGGTCAGCAATGAACAGTTGCAGATAGGGAACACACAATCAGCAGGCGTCGCCTACCGCATTCTGGTGGTAGAAGACGATGCCGATGCCGCGCTGATGTTGCGCAAAATTTTGACTCAGGCCGGCTATGCGTCCGATGTTGCGGGCAATGGTGAGTTGGCATTGCGGGCGCTGGCAGAACAGCGATATGCCGGTGTCATCCTCGACCTCATGCTGCCGGACATGAGCGGTGTCGACATCATCCGCAAACTCAGAGCGCAGCCTGAAACGGCGACACTGCCGATCATTGTGGCATCCGCCCACACCGTAGATGGTCAGTTACAGATCGACTGTGATTTATCCGAGATCGTCTGGATGCCCAAGCCGGTGGACAAAAGCCGGCTCGTGCTCCAGATCGATGAATTGTTCGCGCTGTCAGGCAAGGCGTGCCGCGCTCTGCACATTGAGGATGATGCTGACCTGCATCAGGTGATCCGGGGCATGGCGGGTCCGCATGTTGAATTCAAACGTGCCGCCAATCTGCACGAGGCCCGCGCTTTGCTTGCCTCTGCCGCTTTCGATGTTGTGTTGCTGGATCTGGGCTTGCCCGACGGCTCGGGGTGGGATCTGTTGCCGGCCATCAAGACCACACAGCCGGATGCCAGACTTATCATCCTTACTGGGCAGGACACCTCGCAACTCGACAAGAGCAAGGTCGATTCAATCCTGCTCAAATCGCGGGTAACGCCCCGGCAGTTGCTGGATGCCATTCATGTCGGGATCAAGCAGTCCACCGCCAGACCACCACGCGCTTCTTAATCAACACCGGCCTCGGCATCCACTTCTGCTTCCCATGCGGCCAATAACGGCCGCAGTCTTAGCGCAATATCCTGCCGGTACTTCGCCAGATCATTGCGTTCGCTGATGTCGCGGCGAATGTCGTAGATAAACTCGCGGCCGCCGTCCATGACCAGTTTCCAGTCGCCACTGCGTACGGCGCGTTGCACCTGCCCGCCAGGAATGCCGCGCCAAAACAGCGTGCGCTCCACTTGGGGGGCGCGCCCCTCGAGGATCGGCAAGAGGTTGATGCCGTCGAGCTTGGCTTCGGCAGGAACTTCAGCGCCGGCAACAGCCAGGATTGATGCGGTTAGATCCATCGTCATACCGACTTGATCAGAAACTGTGCCTGCTGGTATACGACCGGGCCAGCGGATGAGTGCGGGCACGCGAATGCCGCCTTCCCAAACCGTGGTCTTGCGATTGAACAGTGGGCCGTTGTTGGCCAGCCATTCACCACCGTTGTCGTTGGTGAAGATAACGATGGTATTGGCGGCGAGACCGAGACTCTCGAGCCTCTCCAGTATCTGACCCACGCCGGCATCCATGTGTTCCACCATCGCTACATAGTCAGCACGCGTGCTGGTGTTTGCATCGTGCGGCATCATGTGCCGCGCATTGCCCGGTGCTTCCGATGGCATGTGCGGTGGCTGATACGGCCAGTGCGGCGCGTTGAAGGCAACGTCAATGAAGAAGGGTGTGCCTGCGTTTCGGTCGATGAAGCCGAGCGCGCGCGCGGTGATCAGGTCTGTCATGTAACCTTCTTCGATAATCGGCTGGTCGTTCTCCCACAAGTCGGGTTTGCCATCGCCGGCGTTGTGTGTGTAGTAATCGTGATAGCCGCTTTTAAGGCCGAAGAAATAATCGAAACCGTGGGCGTTCGGACTTTGCGTGGGCAAATACCCGAGATGCCACTTGCCTACCAGCGCGGTGGCATATCCTGCATTTTTCATCAGTTGCGGCAGTGTCATGCTGTTGGCTGTTAGCCCGCGCTCGGCGGCGGTTGCTGCGTTCGGAAGTGCAATCTCCAGTCCATAGCGTTGCTGATAGCGTCCCGAGATCAGACCCGCGCGCGTAGGTGAGCACAGCACGCCGTTTGAATAAAAGTCAGTGAGGCGCACGCCGTCACGCCCGAGACTGTCAATATTGGGGGTGCGGATATCCGGTGCGCCGTAGCTGGTGAGGTCGGACCAGCCCATATCGTCGGTCATGATCAACACGATATTGGGGGCAGATTCAGCAGCCTGTAGCGGGGCGATGCAGATAAGGGTCAGGAGCAAGGAGAGGAGGCGGCACATCGGATGATCCTTGTGTTTATAGTTATAGATAAATTTTGAGCAGTCAGTATAAATTCAGTTAAGCAGCTATGTATGGTGGCAAGATGGTGGCACGTGTTGCGATATAACGCAAAGCTCGCTAAAAATCATGAGGTATGTGCTCTGATCGGAATCGTACCTGAACTTTGACTGCCAACTACTTGATGCGAGTAGAATTGGGTCCGCGCAAAGGATTGGGCTTCCGCCAGTTGACATCACCTTATGAATAAACAGGACAAGAAGTCACGCGAACCAGTACTGGTGAGCGCGATTGATCCCGGCATTCTCGGTTTTGTAGTCGAAACCGCGAACGAAGCAGTGTTTATTTTTGACGAAAAGCGCCGCGTCATTTTCGTCAACGACATGGCGTGCACACTGTCAGGCTACACAACCGGCGAATTGCTGGGCATGCATATCAGCGACCTTGATCCCAGCTACCTGATCTTGAATTCCGCCGCTGCCAGAAAGCGCGCTATGGAGGGTGAGCGCATGGTGTTTGAATCCGCGCACCGCACCAAGGCCGGCACCATGTTGCCTGTAGAAGTCTCTCTCGTTTCGGCCGCGTTCGGCGGTAAGCTTTACCACAGCGCGTTCGTACGCGACATTTCTAAACGTAAAGCGCTACTCGAAGCCGGGCGGCGCTTCAATGTGATTGCCGACACCTCGCCGGTTGCGTTGATCATCAGCGAAATCAACAGCGGCCGCATCCAATACGCCAACAATCAGGCAGCGCGCATGCTGCACATGCCGATATCCTTGATACTCACGCATAGGTTTACCGAAATATTGCAGAAAGGCGGCGCTAGCTCCGATCTGTTGATGAAGCTGGATGCGGGCGAAGAATTTCAGAGCAAAGAAGCGCTGCTGCGGTACAACGACAGCGGCATATGGACATCGCTGAGCACCAGCACCCTGTTGCTTGAAGGTGTGCGCATGCAGTGCAACGCGCTGGTCGATGTTACAGAAGCGCACGAGTTGTCGAGCCAACTGAGTTATCAGGCCACTTACGATGATCTCACGGGTTTGGTAAACCGCCGTGAATTTGAGGATCGCTTGCAGGAAGTCATCGAACTCGCGCATGAGCGGCGCAACGACAATGTGCTGTGCTATCTCGACCTCGACCAGTTTAAGGTGATCAACGACACCTGCGGCCACATGGCCGGTGATGAGATGCTGCGGCAACTGGCACAAGAACTGTATCGCTGTGTGCGTAGAGACGACACCCTGGCGCGCCTTGGTGGTGACGAATTCGCGATCCTGCTGGAAAACTGCAGCATCGACAACGCTGAGCTGGCCGCCAACAACGTGCGGCAGGCGGTGCAGGAATTCCGTTTCGTGTGGCAAAAGAATGTATTCGCCATTGGTGTCAGCATTGGTCTGACGCTGATTTCGCAGGAAGGCGAGTCTATTTCCGAAGTGCTACGCCGTGCTGATGCTGCGTGCTACGCCGCCAAAGAAGCTGGCCGCAATCGTTTGCATGTGTTCCGCTTCGACGACAAGGAGCTGGCGCTGCGCCATCTGGAAATGGGCTGGGTGTCGCGCATCAACTCGGCGCTGGAGGAAAACCGGCTGGAGCTGTGGCACCAGAAGATTGTCGAGATCAACCGCGAGGAAATGGTGTGCGGCAGTGCCGCCGAAGATCATTTCGAAGTGCTGCTGCGCATGCGTGACACCGACGGCACCCTCATTATGCCTGACATGTTTCTGCCCGCCGCCGAGCGTTACGCGCTGGCCACGAAGATCGATCACTGGGTACTGAAGGAGTTGTTTCGCTGGCTGGCTGCCAATCCTGGCACCAGCAACACCATGGGGCTGTGCGCATTCAACTTGTCAGGGCAGACGCTGGGCGATCCAAGCTTCCACAGCGAAGTGATTTCCATCCTCGAGAATTCCAACGTCCGCGCCGACCGCATCTGTTTTGAAATTACTGAAACCTCCGCTATTGCCAACCTTAGTAACGCAACCCTCATCATGCAGCGTCTGAAAAAGCATGGCTGCTCCTTTGCGCTCGACGACTTCGGTAGCGGGTTGTCGTCGTTCGCTTATCTCAAAACCCTGCCGGTCGACTTCGTCAAGATCGACGGTTTATTTGTCAAAGACATCCTCAGTGACCCGGTTGACCGCGCCATGGTCAAAGCTATCATCGAAATGACCCATGCCATGGGCAAGTTGGCCATTGCCGAGTTCGTTGAAAATGATGAGATCTTGCACGAGCTGATCGGCCTCGGCGTTGATTATGTGCAGGGCTATGGCATTGCCCGTCCCGCGCCGCTGAAGTAGGTTCAAAGATCAAAAGGGTAGCTTTATCCTGTCATCCTTGATGCTCGAAGACTTACTGACCCCATTGATCCGTCTGCAGTGCCGCATTTCTGATGTGCATCAAGCGATGCATCAATTTAGTGATATGCATGGAGGTCTGTGGTTGTGACTGTGCCATTGGTGGGAGGAAAATTATGCACCCACTACCACGATGGAGGCCTGTATGCGTATTTCTGTTGCAAACCTTTGCTCTCTTATCCCCGCCACTCTGCCTTTCAAATTAGTGACCGCCATCGCCTTGAGTGTTGCAACTGGCTCGGTCGCCGCTGCGCCCATCGATCTGATCACGCCCTCCGCCTGGATATTCTACGCCAGCGGTTCGGTGAAGGGGGCGACGCTCACGGTAGGCGACAGCATTGGTTACGATACCAGCGACTCCGACCGTGACAAAAACCCCTACAACGTTTGGTTTGGCACGGGTATCACTACAGGACAGGGCGTGGACTACGACGAGGCCATCACAGTCGCCGAATTCAAACCGCCGCTGTCGGTGACGTGGACAGGTTGTCTGCCCAAGACTCTTTATGGTTACAACAACATTTTTATCGGGCGCAAGAATACCGCTTTCACTGGTGCTACGGGTAGTAGGCAATACCCGATCAATCAGGAGTTTGGTTTCACCAATCGCTGGGACTATTACGGGCTTAATACCGTTGTTGTCAATGACACGGGGAAACACGATGTGCAAGTAGTGAGCAACGCCACACTTTCCAACAACAGCTACTGCGGTAACTATCGCGTCGACTGGGCGAATGACACGCTGACCTTTTACTTCAACGGCACCAAAGTGCGCACCCAGCCTTACAACTATTTTGGGCCGGTCAGCATTTTGGTGCGCTCGTTTGATCTGCCGCATACCATCACCTCCATGAAGGTGGATGCCGCAACCAGCAACTCCCAACTGCCTTCGACAAACACCGGACTGGGCGCGATTTTTGGCGCCAACATTACCGGTTCCATCACCAATCGCCTCACAGGCAGCAAAACCAATCTCACTACCGCCAACTCCTCGGTGTCCGGAGATGTGACATTTGCCACCAACAGTGCGGGCAATCTAGTGGCGCAGGTTTCCGGCAAGGGCGCGGCCTTCCGTTATCACGTTGACTACGACGCCGCCGCTGGAAATCTCTCGGGGATTGTCATAGACAACGCCACGAACATACAGACGCCTGTTGTCTTCACGTTTAAGGGCAACCGGACTTGGCGCGCGACGTTGTCGAGCGGTAGCGGGCGCAGCAGCACCGGGGCTGAAGCAGATTATGATCTGGCTTTCGATATTGTGCTCCCTGCCGAGGCTATATGGATGGGCAGGAAGTTCCCGCCTGGCGGGCGCTATGTCTCCGATCTGGCGCAACAGCAGGCAATCAGTGTTCCGATCAGCGTGCCCTCGCTTGGTATTAACACCACGCGTGCAACCAATATCATCACCGAGGGCGAGATGGTGGTGACGATGGTGCCGAGCGCACTGGGTAAAGTCACCGTAACTGGCGAAGTGGATGGCTCCTTTCGCATGGATCCACCGGTGGAGTTCAGCACCGTCTACAACGTGCCGTCGCCATTTCCGGGAATTACCATTCCGCCCCTAAACATCAACATTGAAGTGGATGCGACCGGGCGCTTTTCCGGCATCCTGACGGGCGAGGTGGCGAAGAACAATCTGCATTTCACCGGTAACTGGTCAGGGGTCAGCAGCGATGGCACCACTGCTGGCGGCACGCTGGACATGCCCATACCACTGGATACGAAAACCGGTAGCGTCCCGGCTACGGCGCAGATGACCGTCGAGGGCGTGGTGACGCTGAATGTCGGCGGCATCCCAAGCGATATCCCGATCACACTTCCGAAATCGGTGTCGTTCTTGCAGGTGGTGACGGTGCCAATTTCACTCCGGCAGCCGTAGTCCGATCAAAGACTTTGGCCGCAAGCTGAAGGGATCAGAAAACAAACCCCCGCACTGCGGGGGTTTGTTTTCCGCTATAGTGCAACTGACCTTTCCCCAGAATTTGTACCACTCATAAGGCGTGTTTCTACGGGCCGGATAAGCAACCCTGAGCGGACCTTATAAATAGTACAATGCCGCGATGAGCAATTCCGATCCGGATTTCATCCAAGTTGACAATCTTCAGCGGTGCTACCGGCAAGGTGGGCATCAGCAAGTTGTGCTGGACGGCGTTTCGTTCGGGCTACGCCGCGGCGAAACAGTTGCGCTGCTCGGGCGTAGCGGTTGCGGCAAATCCACGCTGCTCAATCTCATCAGCGGCATCGATCTGGCGGAAGCGGGGCGCGTGGTGTTCGACGGGCAGGATCTGGCGGCCTTGCCGGAACAACAGCGCACACTGTTTCGCCGCCGGCATATCGGCTTCATCTACCAATTCTTCAACCTGATTCCGAGCCTGACTGCCGCTGAAAACATTGCGCTGGTGCTAGAGCTCAACGGCTGCGCATCAAGAGAGGCGCTGGAGCGTGCACGTACAGCGCTCACTAACATCGGTCTCGGCTCCAAGTGCGCGCAGTATCCAGCGGAGCTGTCGGGCGGTGAGCAACAACGCGTGGCGATAATGCGCGCTGTGATCCACCAGCCCGCGCTCGTACTCGCTGACGAACCCACCGGCAATCTGGATGCCACCAACGGCAAGCACATGCTGGAGCTGCTGTGCACACAGGCGCGCGAACATCAAAGCACTCTGTTGTTGGTTACCCACAGCCTGGAAGTGGCGAAGGCGGCAGACCGCATCCTGACGCTGGAGCACGGTCGTATCGAGGAGCGCAGCGGTGACTTCGCCTGGTAACAGCAAGCAACCCAGGGGTTCGCGCAACTTTGTGTATTTGAGCGCCTGGCGCTACGCTTGTCAGCATCCCTGGCAAACCTGGCTCAGCTTTCTCGGTATTGCGCTCGGCGTGATGATGGTTGTGGCGGTTGATCTCGCCAACAGCAGCGCACGCCGCGCGTTTGCACTGTCCATTGATGCGGTCAACGGCAACATCACTCACCAGATTGTCGGCGGTTCCGCCGGTGTGCCTGATAAGGTATTCACAGCACTGCGCACCGAACTCGGTATCCGCCGTAGCGCACCCTCGCTCACAGCTTCAGTGCGTATCGAAGGCCAGGAACTCACGCTGGTTGGGCTTGATCTGATCAGCGAAAGCGCGCTGCAGCGGCGTCGACCGGGCTTCACAGCTGATCCAACTGAATTGCTGATTCTGGGTTTTGCCGCGCTCAGCGCAGGCAACGCAGTGCTGATGAGTGAGAGTGCCGCAGTGTCGTTGAATTTGGTTGAAGGCGAACGCTTTGCCTTACTAAGTGGCGCTAATACCACTGACACGGAATTGGCCGCTACCTTTCCTGCCACGGAAGCGGTTGCCACAGAAGGTCTGGTGTTTGCCGATATCGCCACCGCGCAAACCTTGCTGCAGCGCCACGGTACGATTGACAGCATCGACCTCATCCTGATCTCGGATGAAGCCACGCGTATCAATAACTGGTTGCCAGCCGGATTGACGCTGGTGGAAACCAGTGGCCGCAATGCCTCGCTGGAACAGATGACATCTGCCTTTCACGTGAACTTGCTGGCGATGAGTCTGTTGGCGCTGCTGGTCGCTGGCCTGTTGATCTACAACACCGTGAGCCTGTCGGTGCTGCAACGGCAGGAAACGCTGGGCATTTTGCGCTCGCTGGGTGTTACGCGTGGCGAACTGATCCGGCTGGTGCTCACGGAAGCCATGGTGCTGGGAGTGCTCGCCAGCATTGCCGGCGTTCTCGCCGGACTCGCACTGGGCCAAAGTCTCGTGCAACTTGTCACCCGCACCATCGACGATCTGTACTTCGATCTGACGGTTACCCGTTTTCTGTTCGAGCCTCTGGTGCTGGTGAAAGGGTTGGCGCTGGGCTCAGGCCTCACGCTGCTCGCCGCCGCATTGCCTGCCTGGCAAGCCGGACAGAGTCAGCCGGTTACCCTGCAACAACGTGCCGTGCGTGATCGAGTCTGGCAACGGCGCTTACCCTGGCTCGCTGTTACCGGAGCCTTGCTGATGGGTGGCGGTTATCTGCTGTTGCCCAATGAGGCTTCGCTGGTTGGTGGGTTCGTGGCGTTGAACCTGATCATCTTCGGGGTCTGCCTGATGGTGCCGCTTGGCATGCACCTGTTGTTGTCGCTGGTGCTGTTGGTGTGTGGCACGCGGTTGCAACAAGTGCCGCGTCTGGCACTGCGCAATATCCAGACCGGTATCAGCCGTACCGGGCTCGCGGTGGCGGCGTTGACCGTGGCGGTATCGGTGACGGTAGGTGTTGGCATCATGGTGGGCAGTTTCCGCGATACCGTGATTCTGTGGCTGGACCAGACCTTAAGCGGTGACGTGCAAATCACACGGTTGGACGCGGGCAACGTGGCGCCGGAGATTTTTAGCTTTGCAATGGCCTTACCGGATATCGTGGCAGTTACGCCGGGTTACAACTTGCGTGCAGAAAGTGATCGGGGCGCTGTGCGGGTCACGGCGGCAAGCGGAACGGTGGCTACCAGCCTGTTTATCAAGGAGCTGGCGGACAGCGATCGCGCACGCGTGGAACGCGGCGAAGGTTGGCTGGTGTCCGAACCGTTCGCGTATCAACAGGCGCTCGCCATCGGTGTGCCGCTGACCGTGACCACGGCCACAGGCACACTGACTTTACCGGTGCTTGGCATCTTCTACGATTACAGTACCGGGCCGGGCATGGTTGCGCTGGCTGAGCCATTGCTGTTGCAGCAGTGGCCGCAACTGCAGCCAACCCGCTTGATGCTAAGCCTGATGGCTGCTGCCGATACCGCCGCGCTGACTGCGCAGTTGCGCCGTGAAGTCGCGCAGTATCCCGGCAGCTATGGCATTGCCGCCAACGCCGACATCCGCCGCATCACGCTGACCATCTTCGACCGCACCTTCGCCATCACGCATGTGCTGCGCCTGCTGGCCATCCTCGTAGCCTTTGTCGGCGTGTTGAGTGCATTGATTGCACTGCAACTCGAACGCATGCGCGAGTACGCCATGCTGCGCGCCACCGGCATGACAGTGCGCGAAGTGGCCGGCATGATCGGTGTGCAGACGCTGGTGATGGGGCTGATTGCAGGTCTGTGCGCATTACCTCTGGGCCTGATGATGTCCGACATCCTCATCGATGTGATCAACCGCCGCTCCTTCGGCTGGAGCATGCAGCACAGCATACCGGTTAGCGTCATCTTTGAAGCCTTGCTGCTCGCGCTTGCGGCAGCGCTGTTGGCGGGTGTCTATCCTGCGCTGCGAGTGGCAGGTGTACGACCAGCGGAGGCTTTGAGGCGGGAATGAAAGCGCAGCTGCTGCCTTCACTGTTCATTCTGGGCATACTGATTGGGTGCAGTGCAGACACGCCGCCGCAAACGGCAAGCCCGGCGCTGGATTTGGCGGACGTGCTCGGTGGTGACAATACCGGCGGCTATCTGCGTGCCGAAGCGCTGCGCACTTTTTCCTTTCCGCAGGATCATGGCCCGCATCCGGGCTTTCGCAATGAGTGGTGGTATCTCACCGGCAATCTTGAAACAGAGCAGGGGCGGCGCTTTGGGTATCAGGTGACGTTCTTCTCTACGGCTGTGGCCGGAGCTGGCGAGCCTGCGGCCGCTTCTACGGATGCTGCGGTTGGGCCAGTTGCTGCGTCTGCCTGGCACAGTGAACGCATCTGGATGGCGCATGTGGCGCTGACGGATGTGGAAGGGGGTGAACATTACCCACTGGAACGCTTCTCCCGCGAAAACCCTGGATTGGCGGGAGCCACTCTCGCGCCGTTCCGGGTGTGGCTCGAAGGTTGGCAATTACGCACCAATGGTGACGGCTTTCCGTGGCAATTGGATATTGAGGACACGCAACTCGATATGCACTTGAGTCTGCAAGCGCTGAAGCCGCCAGTCTTGCAAGGCGACAAGGGCCTGAGTCAGAAAAGTCCGGAGCCCGGCAATGCTTCCTACTATTACAGTCTCCCGCGCGTTGACACCCTTGGCACGCTACGGATCGGCACCGAAACGTTTACCGTGAATGGCCTGAGCTGGCTTGATCGCGAATGGAGCACCAGCGCGCTCGCCCCTGACCAAAGCGGCTGGGACTGGTTCTCGCTGCAGTTCGATGAGGGCAACGAGTTGATGTACTACCAACTGCGCACGGACAGGGGAGCGGTACATCCGAACAGTCAGGGCAACTGGACCGACGCAAACGCACAGCAGACTCTGATTGCGCCTGACCAGATTGAGCTGGAAGAACTGGAGTCGTGGACGAGTCCGGGGGGAATCGTCTACACGACTGCTTGGCGTATGCGTTACGCAGACAAAGAGTGGCGGATCGAAGCCGTGCTCGCCGACCAGTGGATGAATCTCAGCATTCCGTACTGGGAAGGGGCGGTTGATGTGCTGAACATTGACGGCACCCGTGCCGGGCGCGGGTATCTTGAGATGGTCAGAGAGTAAGACAGTTAGTTGTACCGCGAACGCTTGTAATTCACATTTGCAACCTCGGTTCTGCGGTGAGGTCGGTGGCAGCGCGGAGAGAGTACCAACGGAGAGAGCCCCTACAAGGCAGAACCACTCAGTGCGGTTTGTGGGGCAGGTATAGTCAACTGGATAGTGGCTCGCGCTTTTGCTAATCTGCCGCACTTTTCCCGTAAGCCTGAATCCGTCCATGCATCGCAATGCTTTCACCCTGCTTAATAACCCCCGCCTGAACAAGGGCACTGCCTTTACGGAGGCGGAGCGCGAAGAATTCGGCCTGCATGGCCTGCTTCCCCCCAGCGTTAGCACAATGTCCCAACAGGTGGCCTGGGTCCTTGAAAACCTGCGCAGCAAAGCCCAGCCGATCGACCGTTACCGCTACATGGCGAGTCTGCAGAAACGCAACGAACGTCTCTATTACCGTGTGCTGATTGACCATGTCGCTGAACTAATGCCGATTGTGTATACCCCCACTGTCGGTCAGGCCTGCCAGGAGTATGCCAACCACTGGCGCGAAGCCAACGGACTGTATATCTCCATCGAGCAACGCAACCGACTGGATGCCGTGCTGGGCAACTGGCTGGACGAAGACGTTCGACTGATCGTGGTGACCGATGGCGAGCGTATTCTGGGTCTGGGCGATCTGGGGGTCAGCGGCATGGGGATTCCGATCGGCAAGCTGGCGCTGTATTGCGCGTGTGCCGGCATCGATCCCGCGCAGTGCCTGCCAATCACGCTCGACGTTGGCACCAACAACCTGCGTTTCCGCAGCGATCCGCGTTATCAGGGTCGACGCGAAGCACGCGCGCGTGGCGATGAGTATTTCACGTTTATTGAAGATTTCATTTTGGCCGTGCAGCGGCACTTTCCGCAGGCATTGCTGCAATTCGAGGATTTCGCTACGCCGAACGCGGTGGCACATCTGGAGAAATACCAGGATCGCTTGCTTTGTTTCAACGACGACATTCAGGGCACCGCTGCGGTGGCGCTCGCCGGTTTCTACGCCACCACGCGCATTACCCATACCAAACTATCTGACATGAGCTTTCTGTTCGCCGGTGCCGGCTCAGCGGCAACCGGTATCGCCGGTCTGCTCACCATTGCCATGCAACAGGAAGGCTTGAGTCGCGAGGAAGCGCTTGCGCGGTGTTATTGCTGCGACAGTAAAGGTTTGATTACCAAGGATCGTGCGGAGCTCACCTCACATGCCGCGCCCTTCGCTGCCGACTTGCCGCCGATGACGCTGGAGCAGGCCATTGCCGCAATCAAGCCGCAGGCACTGATCGGTGCCACGGCCAAAGGCGGCACCTTTACTCCGGAGATTCTGCAGCAAATGGCGCGGCTGAATGCCCAGCCGATCATTTTTGCCTTGTCCAATCCCACCACGAAAGCGGAATGCACCGCAGAGGAGGCGTATCGCCATACCAAAGGTAAAGCCATTTTCGCCAGTGGCAGTCCCTTCGATCCCGTCATCATCAATGGCGAAACGCGGGTGCCGGGGCAGGGCAACAATGCCTATATATTCCCGGGTCTCGGGTTGGGCGCATTGCACGGCAAAGTTACCCGCATCACCGATGACCTCCTGATTGCGGCCGCCAAAGCGCTGGCCGATGGTGTCACCGCCAGTCAGCTCAAGAGCGGCTGCCTCTATCCGCCGCTCAGCGAAATTCGCGAAGTGTCGCTGAAAATCGCAGTTGCCGTTGCAGAAACCGCGGCGCAAACTGGATTGACTCGTCGCAGCATCGGCTCGAATTTCGCAGATGAAGTCAGGGCGGCAATGTACGATCCCCGCTACTGAGAAAGTTTGCAAAACCTGTTCACATTAATTGCACATTGAAGCTATACTTTAGCCCGCACTTTTAAGTGCCATGCATAATACGACCGGACCGAATTCGGCATATCTGGCCTTGATATCGATCAACTGCACACCTAACACGGATCCCGTCAAAGCGTTTCTGCCTGTTTCCGACTCAGCCTTTGTGCTCAAATTCACTACGCTGCATCTTGCTGCGTACTTATCGTGAGAACTGATTATGGATTTTTTACAGTGGTATGAAGAGGGCGCAGTTGGCCTGTTCATTCGTGAATCGCTGTGGGGCTATCCCATTACCTTGTCCAGTCACGCGGTGGGCATGGCCACTGTGATGGGTATTGTGGTCGTGCTGAACATGCGTGTGCTTGGCTTCGCCAGCAAGCTGTCGGTAGCCGCCTTCGACAGATTGTTGGTCGTGGGCTGGATCGGCTTCATCATCAACCTTGTTTCCGGCTTGGTTCTCTTTGCCGGTTCTTCCACCACCTACTTCTTCCAGGGCGCATTCCAGTTGAAGATTGGTTCCATCGTACTCGGCGGCATTCTCATGAAAGTGGTACTGAACGCTGTGCGCGACAACAAACCCCAGGTCACCCAGAAACTTCTCGCTGTTGCATGCCTTGCATGCTGGACGGTAGGGATGGTTACTGGCCGCCTGATGGCCTATCTGGTTTAAGGGGAATACATCATGAATTGGGAACCTTTGGCAATCTGGCTCAGCGACAACTGGCTGCATGATTTGATGGTCAATCTGTCGTGGATGTTTCCGATGATGGAAACATTGCACTTTCTGGGCCTCACAGTGATGTTCGGCTCGCTGCTCCTCATCGACTTGCGGGTGATGGGTCTTGTGAAGTTTATCAACATGGCCGCGGCGATGAAATTCATCCCCGTAGCCATGATCGCGTTTAGTGTGAACCTGATCTCCGGCATCTCCTTTCTGTGCGCTGACCCGTACAGCTATTTTCCGAACCTGGGCTTCCAGTGGAAGATGGGCATGATCTTTATCGCGGGGCTCAATGCACTGTGGTTCTGGTTCGGCGAACATGCCGAACTGAAACAACTCGCCGACGGCCAGGACGCGCCGTTCCGTGCCAAGCTCATTGCGCTGATCTCGATAGTGGTATGGGTCATCGTCATCATCCTGGGACGTATGATTCCGTATCTGGAGTTTTGAGTTCAACCTGCGTTTGCAAAAAGAGGGCTACGGCCCTCTTTTTTATGCCCGGATAATAAGTTGTTAGGCTGTAAATGTAGATTTTCAGCCGGGCAAATTTTGCCGGCGTTTACTAAACTGCAGCCACACTACCCTTGGAGTTCAGCAACACCATCGTCCCTGGCATATAATGCGAGCCGCCATTTACTACAAAAACAAGAGCAGAACTTTGTGACTCACACCCCCCCTGATTTTAGCGGGCCGGGACCGGTACAGCTGTACCAGCAGGCCCTGGCGCAAGGCAAGTTTCTTATCCAGCAATGCAAGGACTGCGGCCGGCATGTCTTCTACCCGCGGGTTCTTTGCAACCACTGTGGCTCCATCGACCTTAAGTGGGTCGAACCTACCGGCCGCGCTACCGTTTACTCCACCACCGTTGTTCACCAGAAGCCTGAAAAGGGCGGCGACTACAATGTTGCGCTGATTGAACTCGAAGAAGGTCCGCGCATGATGTCGCGGGTGATGGATGTCGAACCGGGCAAGGTGAAGATAGGCATGGTGGTAAGTGCGCACATTGGTTTGATTGATGGTCAGCATGCACTAGTGTTCTACAACAAGGAGCAGGGGAGCAAGGAATGGTGAAGCTGTTAAAGGGAGAGCAATCTTTGCGCGGCTCATCCGCAGTAGTCGGCGTTGGCCTCAGCCGCTTCGGCGATTTGGCCGGACGCACGCACATGGAAATCATGGGCGAAGCGGTGTATCACGCCTTGGCCGATGCCGGCCTCGGCATACACGATGTGGACGGTATCTTCGCCTCCAATTTTGTAGACCAGCTGACACCACTCGTTGTCGCCGAATATTTCGGCATCAAACCCGATTTCATGGACGGCTCAAACCTTGGCGGTTCGGTGTTCGTCAATTCGTTGCTTTCTGCTTCTCTGGCGCTCAAACACGGGCTCTGCAACGTGGCCTTGATTTGTTACGGCAGCAACAGCAAAAGCGGCGGCATGGTTGCGCCTGCAAATGCCAAAACTATCGAGAGCATCTATAAACCCCGTTATCCGATGCAAGCCTACGCGCTGGCTGCCGCGCGGCACATGCACCAGTACGGCACGACGAAAGAGCAACTCGCAGAAGTGGCTGTGTCAGCGCGCAAGTGGGCACAGCTGAATCCTGCAGCGGAAATGCGCGAGCCCTTGACGATTGCCGATGTGCTCGCGGCGCGCCGCGTGCTCGAACCTTTCGGTGTGCGCGACTGTTGTCTGGTTAGCGATGGTGGTGGCGCGATGCTTATGGTGCGCGCGGATCGTGCCAAGGATTTCCCGAAAAAACCGGTCTATATGCTTGGCATCAGTTCCCGCACCACCCACAACATCATTTCCCAAATGCCCGATTTGACGGTGACGGCTGCAGCCCAGAGCGGTCCTGAAGCCTTCGCGATGGCTGGCGTGAAACCGGCCGACATTGATGTGGTCGAACTCTACGATGCTTTCACTATCAACACGATCCTGTTCCTCGAAGACATGGGCTTCTGCAAGAAAGGCGAAGGCGGTGCCTTCGTTTCTGGTGGCAACATTGCCCCCGGCGGCAAATTACCGGTGAATACCAACGGCGGCGGTTTGAGCTGCGTGCATCCCGGCATGTATGGCATTTTCCTGATGATCGAAGCAGTGCAGCAGTTGCGCGGCGAATGCGGCGCGCGCCAGATCAACAAGGCAAAGCTCGCGGCGTGCAATGGCAATGGCGGGTATCTGTCCAGCCAGGTTACGGCCGTGTTTGGAACCGGTGAAACGCTTTAATACGGGGATGCTTATCCCGAAACCCCGGGCGGAACAAGGCGGTCGATTTGTTCGTCGGCTGATCTGTATCAAGTCAGCGGAGGCCCGGACTTTTTACAATAGCTCCTTTATTTCATGAAAGGAGCTGATTGTGAAAACGTCCCATGTGCTTACTGTCGTCGCACTGCTGGGTACCGTGTTGCTCGGTGCTTGCCGTACCTACCCTGATTATTCCAGTGACTTTCGCTTCCCGATCCTTTCAGGCGACATCGCCCGTGGCCAACAAGCATTTGTTGCGCTCGGTTGCTCGCAGTGCCACAACGTCAACGGTGTCGAACTACCCGCCTTTGCCGGCACCCGTCCGGTTACAGTCGAACTGGGTGGCGATCTGGTTTTTGCCAAAACCTATGGTGATATCGTTACCTCCATCATTAACCCCAGCCATGTAATCTCTGAGCGGTACCTAGAGCAATTGCCGCGTGTTGAGCGCCGCGCTGCCAGTTCCTCGCCGATGTACGTGAATCCGGAGATGAAAGTCTCAGAGCTGATCGATGTCGTCGCGTTTCTCAACTCCCGTTACCGGCTGCTGCCTGGATACACCGAGTATTACTATTAATGTATTGGCTTCCGCGCTACTGAAGCTCAAGCACTTATAGCCCTTTACCCCATTCCCCGGCAAAGAAGCGGGTTTCCAGTGGACTGCGCGTGCGTGGTTTCAGTTCGCGCGCCTTGAGTGCTTCGGTCAGTTGCGCCTCACTCAGTTGATACCCCACCGTCATCATCGCCAGCGGCGTGTAGCGTTCCGGCACCGCGAACAGTTCGCGTGCTTTGGCAGCACTGAACCCGGCCATCTGGTGCGTCATTAATCCTAGTGCCGTGGCCTGCAGGCACAGGCTCATGGCCGCAGCGCCACTGTCGTAAGGGCCGTAGCCATTGGGTTTGTCGTTGTGCACGAACAAAGTGTCGCAACAAGTGATGATCAGCACCGGCGCGTGCTGGCACCAGGGCTGGTTACCCTCACCCAGACAGGCAAATGCATTGTCCCAGGCCGTCGGGTTGTCAGTTTTGCTGCAGATAAGAAAACGCCAGGGTTGGTCGCCAAAACAGGAAGGTGCCCAACGCCCGGCTTCAGCCAGTGCGCGCAGATCGGCCTTGCTTACCGGGCGCGCTGGATCATAGGACACGCCGCTGTAACGTTGGGCGAGCAGGGGCTGGATGGGGGCAGAAACGTCGATGCTTTTGTTGATCATGGAGGGCGGTTTTCCTGGGGGTGAAAGGGGTAAAATTGGACTTATGCGAGCCGGGATTCTAGCTGCCTCACGGACAGCCTGACAGGGTTGTGAGAGAATGCCCTTACAGGTCATCTAAAGGGTCGGTTTTGTTGGGGGTTGCCGGCCTTGAAATCCCCCGGTTTGGGGCAATATTGAAATGTAAATCCAAGTTGTGGGGGCTAGCGTACATCCCCATGACCTTGATCAACGTAGCTTTCGGGATTGGCGCGCAAAATGAGCAGTGGTAGCATTTGCGTCAGGAGTCGTGGATATGAAGACACATAGTGAATTTGAGCTGGATTCGGTAGACGCAGCGGAAGTCGATTTCGACCTGGAACAGGATCTCGAAACGGCCGCTGAATCACGCGGAACCTCCAAAAAGGGCGGCAAAAAAGCCGCCAATAAAAAGCCCCGAGAAATGAGCAAAATTTCGAGCTCAGGCAAGCAGTTACTGGTGATGGACACCATGGTTCCGGGGCGCGACCTGGGGGCCTACATTACTGCGGTCAACGGTATTGCCATCCTCACGGCTGAAGAAGAGCAGGACTTGGCCAAACAGTACTACTACGAGCAAAACGTTGATGCGGCGCGTAAGTTAGTCCTTGCTCACCTTCGCTTTGTGGTCCATGTTGCCAAGAGCTACTCCGGCTACGGCCTGAGTGAAGCCGACCTGATCCAGGAAGGTAACGTGGGGCTGATGAAGGCCGTTAAACGCTTCAACCCGGAAGTCGGCGTGCGTCTGGTGTCCTTTGCTGTGCATTGGATCAAGGCCGAAATGCATGAATTCATTCTACGCAACTGGCGCATCGTCAAAGTGGCCACCACCAAGGCCCAGCGCAAACTGTTCTTCAACTTGCGTGGCGCCAAGAAACGTCTGGGCTGGTTGAGCCAGGCTGAGGTAGATGCCGTTGCCGAAGATCTCGGTGTCGATGCTGCCACTGTCACCCAGATGGAAGGCCGCATGGGTGCCTACGACGCCTCCTTTGATGGCGCCGCCGATGCCGACGAGGAAGAAGTCAGCCAGTCCCCGGCGTTCTATCTGGAAGACACCCGTTACGATCCGGCCCGCAGTATCGAAAGCGATGACTGGGAAAAAACCAGTACCGATGGTTTGTACGTAGCAATGAAAGCTCTCGACGACCGCAGCCGCGACATCCTGACCCAGCGCTGGCTCAACGACAACAAAGCCACGCTGCACGATCTCGCTGCCAAATATAACGTCTCTGCCGAGCGCATTCGTCAGCTCGAAAAGAATGCCATGGACAAAGTGAAGGCGCTGATCGAGGCCTGAGCGAAGTCCGGCAACACCAACCTAAAGCCGTCTCCAAAGACGGCTTTTTTTATGTATCGGAAAATGAGCTACTTGAGAACAATTGGCGCTGTTCCAGGTCAATTGCTTCGAACGCCGCGGGCGCTTTCTGTCTATGAAACCCAATTATCTGTTGTTAGCCGCCATCAATGGCTTCCTCGTCGTACTGCTTGGCGCGTTTGGTGCGCATGCCCTTGAAACACGCGTCAGTGCCGATATGCTGGAGGTGTGGCATACGGCAGTGCAATACCAGATGTTTCATACGGCAGGCTTGATCGCTCTTGGGTTTTTGCAACGGGTGCAAACAACGATTAGTGATAGTTCGCTTGCGGTGATTGGTTACTGCTTCGTCGCTGGTATCGTGTTGTTCAGTGGCAGCTTGTATTTGTTGGCGCTGACACAACTGCGCTGGCTCGGCATGATCACTCCCGTAGGCGGTGTGCTGTTTCTTGCCGCATGGCTGCAGATGGCGCGGGTTTGTTACCGGCTGCACAAGCAATGAGTGAAGTGAAAGCCGGCATACCGCTGCGTACCATAAAATCCTTCGTCATTCGCGTCGGGCGCATGACGACCGCGCAGAAACAGGCCTTTGACGCAAACTGGCCGCTGCATGGTCTGCATGTGGAGGAGGGTCAGCTCGATCAGCTTGCCGTGTTCGGGCGCAACGCACCGCTCGTGTTCGAGATCGGCTTCGGCATGGGGCAGTCGTTGATTGAGATGGCGCAGGCGCATCCTGACTGGAACTACATCGGTGTTGAAGTACATCCGCCCGGCGTGGGTAATGTCCTGCGCTTGAGCGCCGAAGCGCAACTCGGCAACCTGAAACTTTACAAAGCCGATGCGAAAGATGTTCTCGGCAATTGCATCGCCGACAATTCTCTCGCGCGTGTGCAGATTTACTTTCCCGATCCTTGGCATAAGACGCGACATCACAAGCGGCGGCTCATTCAGAGCGAGTTCGTGCAGGAGCTGCGCGCAAAACTCAAGGTGGGTGGTGTGCTACATCTCGCCACCGACTGGGAGCCATACGCGAAACACATGATGCATGTGTTGAATGCAGCGGAAGGATTCCGCAATGCCCATGGTGGTGATGGGGCGTGGGCAACACGGCATGACCGGCCGCTGACAAAATTCGAGCAGCGCGGTCAGCGCCTCGGCCATGGTGTTTGGGACCTGATCTTCGAAAAAGTTGCATAAGCGCCATTGGCGGCAGAAAGCGCGGCCGCACTCGCTCAAGTCGCTCACGCGCAACCTGACTGCGCACCTGATGCAGGGCAGACTTTCATCTGCAACGCGACGAATCCAGAAGATCTTGTGCTCGTGCCGGATACGAGTTCAATCATCTCAAGCGGGATGGGGGAGGGTGCTGACTTCTACCTGGTCGATGCGCAAACCGGCGTCTTGAGTGTGCTGACGTTCCAGACGCAGCATGACGCCACAGAGTTCCCGGCCTGTAGCGCTCCACCGACAATGTGCATTTGGGCCCTGATGGTCGCCTCTATACTGCGGGGATGGCCAATGACGTTCCCGAGTGCGGTGGGCCGCGCCGGTGCCTTTGGCCGCGGATCGGTACATTCTCGGGTGACCGGATTGCACGTACTCCGCTATTGAGCATAGCGAAGTAAACGCCCTTGCGTGTTGCGCGGCTAGCGTGGGCTAGTCCACAACTTGTGCCCGTTGAGGTTCAACCATTCCCGGTGAACCTTATAGTCCGGGCACAGCACGCCAACCGCTTTCCAGAAACGCGGCGAGTGGTCGAGGTGCCGCAGGTGACAGGTCTCGTGCACGATCAGGTAATCGATAACGGCACGCGGTGCCATCATCACCAGCCAGTTGTACTGGATCACCCCGGTGTCCTCGCAATGGCCCCACTTGCTGCGCGTTTTGCGAAACACCACATCCTTCAGTTTGTGATCAAGCCCCAGTAGCTTCGCCACTTTGATGGTATGTGTGGCCATGTATTCGCGCGCCTGTTCCAGCAGCCAGTTGCTGAACAGCTTTTCCAGGTTGTCGCGATTGCGGGGCGGGACATGCAACAGCAAGCGGTCGTCCTTTAATTCCACTTTCTGTTGCTTGGCGGGTACCACCTGCAGGCGGCGTGGCCGCCCCATATAGGGCACGTCATGGTTGTCGGCGATAACCAGCAACTCCTTTGCCTTGGTCTTCTGATCCTTTATTTTCCCCTGAATCCACGGAATATTCTCAGAAACGAACTCAGAAATCCACAAAACAGAGGCTTTTAGGGGTGATTGAATCGTTACTTTCCCACTTCTTACATGAATCGCCAAAGATTTTCGCTTACTGCGTACAATCTCGTATTCAAAAGGTAAAGTGGGAAACTTAAGTTCTGCACGGGCCATGAATAAACCTTCTTTGGGAAATATTAGCCTATATAGGCCCGACTATGGCTGCGCTGTGGTGCTGTTATAGATAGCGGTGATCCATGCGGCCTCAGAAATAAAGCCCGTACCCCATGGCGCGTATTCGGCAGGCAGGGCTTCGACCAGGATCTCGTCCAGGCTTTTCCCGGCAGCAATCTTGTCGACCACGATGGTTGCGGTGGTTTTCACCATGGCAACCCATTCGGCAAACTGCGCCTTGGTGGCCAGATTGCCGTGCCCCGGGATGATCGTAATGTTGTCCGGCAACTGTGCCAGAAGGGTCTCATGGTTGCCGATCAGTCCGGCCACGTTGCCGCCGCTGGTGAGGTCCACAAATGGAAAGCCGGTGGATACGTAATCATCGCCCAGATGAATAACGTTCGAACCGGTGAACCAGACAACCGTGTCGCCATCGGTATGTCCGGTAGGCATATGGATCAAACGGATTGCTTCACCGTTGAAATGAATGCTCAGGCCATCGGCGTACGTGATCACTGGCATGGATTCCGGCGCGCGTTCGCTGTCCGGTGCTCCGAGGCGCACTCGCACATTGTCGTGTGCGATGATGATTGAGTTGTCGGCAAATGCCTCGTTGCTGCCGGAATGGTCGCCATGCCAATGCGTGTTCAACAGAAAGGTGGGCAAATCTCCACCGAGATCGCGGATTGCGGCTTTGATCTTGTCTGCGAGCGGCAGGAACTGGTCATCCACCATCAACACACCGTCGGTACCGAGCGATACCGCGATGTTGCCACCGCTGCCTTGCAGCATCGTGATGTTGCCCGCCGCCGGAGTTGTGCTGATCTGGATTGCATCGAAATCGGTTTCTGCAGCGGAGACAGCGGAGGCGAGTAATACGGAAGGCAGCAACAGGGAAAAGTGGGAAAGACTATTACTGAGCAAGGACATAACGAACCCTCTGTATGGCCGGCCAGGGAGGGGCGGCGGGTGCGTTGATGGTAAGGGAAACGGGTTGCGGTGGAAAGCGCAGAGGAAAACTGCACACGCCCTTGGCTGAGTTGAACAGTCCCTGGATTCCCGCGGAGGCGGGAATCCAGTGCCGCTATGCAGTCAGTTGCCGGCGGCTAAACAAAATCTGGCTCACCGCATTGAGCAGAGCGTTCACTGACGAGGTCACAATGTCGCCGTCAATCGCGATGCCGGTGAAGCGCCGGTTCTCGTACTTCACCTGCAGATAAGTGACGGCTTCTGCGTTAGAGCTCTGGCTCAATGCGTGCTCGCCGTATTCAAGAATCTGCATCTGAATGCCGAAAGTGGTCTGCAGTGCATCGACGAAGGCGGCCAGCATGCCGGCGCCTTTGCCTTTCACTTCAAACATTTTGCCGTCGAGCTCGATCTGGCCCTTGATGGTTTCGTGCGTGGTCTTTTCAATCGAAAAGCCTTTCAGTTTCAGTTGTGAAGGCAGGTCGAGATACTGCTGCTGGAACAGTTCACGGATGCGCTCGGGCGCTACTTCCAGCCCGCTGTCTTCCGCTTCTTTCTGCACCACGCGGCTGAATTCAATCTGCAGCCAGCGCGGCAACTGGAAGCCGTACTTGCTGTCCATCACATACGCGACGCCGCCTTTGCCGCTCTGTGAGTTCACGCGGATCACATCCTGATAGGTGCGGCCTACATCGCGCGGATCAATTGGCAGATACGCAATTTCCCAAGTTTCACCTTCCTGATAAAGATCGAGACATTTTTTGATCGCATCCTGGTGGCTGCCGGAAAATGCCGTGAACACAAGGCTGCCCGCATAGGGCTGGCGCGGATGCACGTCAATCTGCGTGCACTGCTTCACCACCGAGGTGATGTGATCCATGTCGCTGAAGTCGAGAGTCGGGTCGATGCCCTGGCTGTAGAGGTTCATGCCCATGATAACAACATCGAGATTGCCGGTGCGCTCGCCATTACCGAGCAGGCAGCCTTCCACGCGATCGGCTCCGGCCATCACGCCGAGTTCGGACGCGGCCACGCCACAGCCGCGGTCGTTGTGCGTGTGCAGGCTGATAATGACTGCTTGGCGGTTCTTCACATGGCGGCAGAACCATTCGATCTGGTCGGCATACACGTTCGGTGTCGCCATCTCTACTGTAGCGGGGAGATTGAGGATCACCTTGCGCTGTGGAGTCGGCTGCCACACCTCATTGACCGCATCGCACACTTCCACGGCGTAAGCGAGTTCAGTGCCGGTAAAACTCTCGGGCGAATACTGAAAGTACCAGTCCGTCTCCGGCGCGAGTTTCGCGCAGCGCAAAACTTCCTTGGCGCCGTTGACGGCTATTGCCTTGATGCCGGGCTTGTCGAGTTTGAATACTTTTTGTCTCTGTACCACGGAGGTGGAGTTATACAGATGCACGATCGCACGCTTCACACCCTTGAGTGCTGCGTAAGTGCGCTGGATCAGCTCCGGGCGCGCTTGGGTCAGCACTTGAATGGTCACGTCATCAGGAATTTTGTTTTCTTCGACAAGGTAGCGCACGAAATCGAAGTCGGGTTGCGAGGCCGCCGGGAAGCCAACTTCGATTTCCTTGAAGCCCACATCCACAAGCAAACTGAACATCAGCTTCTTCTGTGCGACGGACATGGGCTCGATCAGCGCTTGGTTGCCGTCGCGCAGATCCACGCTGCACCAGATAGGCGCTTTGGTGATGACCTTGTCGGGCCAGGTGCGGTCTTTCAGGCCGATTACCGGGAAGGGTTTGTATTTGGTGTAACCGTTCATGCCGGACTCCCTCAATCAAGGCGCGCAGTGTACCGGAGGGGCGGGCAAATGAAATTGCGAAGATGGCGTAAATTTGCTATTAAAAGGTTAATTATGCTAATTTATATGATATAAATAGTTTAATATGCTTAATAAAAGAAATATATGGCAACTGGTCAGCAGGTAATTGCCCTGGATCGCATCGACAAACGCATCCTGGACGAGCTTCAGCGTAATGCGCGCATCAGCAACCTTGAACTGGCGGACAAGGTTGGCCTGTCCGCATCTCCCTGTTTGCGCCGGGTGCGGCAGTTGGAAGAGGCGGGCTTGATCAAGGGCTATGTGACGTTGCTCAATGCTTCCGCGCTCGGCCTGAAATTGATGGCGCTGGTGCAGATCAGCATGGATCGCCACACCCCTGACCGTTTCGATTTGTTCGAAGGCTCCATCAAATCCCATCCGCAGGTGCTCGAATGCATTTTGATCACGGGCCAGTCGGCGGACTATCAGCTGAAGGTGTTGGTCAAGGACATGGAGGAATACCAGGATTTCCTGCTGAACACGATCACCCGCATTCCGGGCGTCACCGACGTGCACTCCAGCTTTGTGCTGCGGCAGGTTGTGAGCACCTCGGCGCTGCCGCTCGATAATGTGTGAGATGTGAATGAACATGATTTCGTTGTGCCGTGGCGTGTTTTTGCTGTTCCTCGCCTCAGCGTTGTCCATCCAAGGCAGCGTCGCGCAGGATCTTGAAGTCCGTCAGCAAATTCGTCCGCTGCAAACCGATGCGCCGCCACTCATCGATGGGGTGCTCGATGATGCCGTATGGGCACAGGCGGAGAGCCACAACAATTTCCGCCAGACCCAGCCGATACTGGATGCGGATCCCAGCGAAGGTTCCTGGTTCAGAATCGCCTACGACAGCGACAATTTATATGTCGCTTTCCGTGCCTACGATTCCGATCCTGCCGCGGTTGTTGCCACCGAGCTGCGCCGCGACGCCGACATGGAGTCGCAAGACCATGTGGTATTCATGTTCGACACCTTTGCCGACCGGCGCAACGCTTTTGGTTTCGCGATGAACCCGGCAGGTGCGCTGCACGACGGCCGTGTCGAAAACAACGCCAACTGGGTCTCGCAGTGGAATGGTATCTGGGACGGGAAGGCAGTCTTGGATGCCGAAGGCTGGACGGTAGAGATGGTCATTCCGTTCAAGACTTTGTCGTTCGAAGCGGGCAACGATACCTGGGGTCTTGAAGTGATCCGCCGTATCCGCCGCAAGAACGAGCGTATGCGGTGGGCCAACATTTCCCAGAATCGGGGTGACAACTATGTCGCAGCGTTCGGTAACATGGCCGGCCTCGAAGGCCTGCAACAGGGAATGGGGCTCGATATCGTGCCGACGTTATCCGTGCAAACACGCGAGAATCGCCCGATCGGTGATTCTGACCAGGTCGTTGTTACCGGTGGTGATGTCACTTACCGAATTACACCTTCGCTGACCGCGCAGGTCACCATCAATTCAGATTTTTCCGATGCGCCGGTGGATCAGGTGCAGAACAACCTCGGCAGATTTTCGCTGTTCTATCCTGAGACACGCGACTTCTTCCTCAACGATGCTGACATCTTCCAGTTCGGCGGTCTCAATCAGGAAAACGGCATTCCGTTTTTCTCACGGCGGATGGGCATCATCGACACGGGCGAAGCGCTGGACCTGAAATTCGGCGCGAAGCTGACCGGGCGCGTCGGTCCCTTGAACGTTGGCCTGATCTCAACGCACATCGAGGGCAAGCATGAGCTCGATGCCCAGGACCTCACCGTGCTCCGCGCCAGCACCGGTGTGCTGAACGAATCGCGCATCGGCATGATCGTCACCGATGGGGATGCCAATTCCAATAACGGTAGTCGGCTCTATGGTTCGGACTTCCAGTACCGCAACAGCAACCTGCCCGGCGGCAATGTCATCACGGGTGACGTCTGGGTGCAGCAGTCGGAAAACCCCGGCATCGACACTGACGATCTCGCCTATGGCATGAAAGTCGACTATCCCAACGATCGTATTCAGGCAAATCTGGGCTTCCGGGAAATCCAGCCGAATTTCGCGCCGAAGCTCGGCTTCGTCAACCGCGCCGGCGTTCAGCAGTGGGGCAGTGAAGGACGCCTGCGCAAACGCTTTGGCGCGGACACTCTGCTGCGCCTGATCGACTGGGGTTGGGAGTGGGAGCGCACCACGGACATGGCCGGGCGCTTGCAGACCGAAGAGGTGGAGTTAAAGGTTATCGAATTGGCGAACCAGATGAACGACCGCATTGAGCTCTCTTGGGAAGATGTCCGTGAAGTACTTGATGCGCCCTTCGAAATTGCCGACGGCATCGTGCTGCCGGTAGGTGATTACACGTATTCGCTGCCGGGATTCCGGTTGCAAGCCAGCAACGCGCGCAATCTCAGCGGCGAGTTCGAGTTCAGCCATGGCGACTTCTGGACTGGGACCGTCAGCGCCTATGAAGGCTTTGTCGAATTCCGGCCCTTACCCCTTTTCTTCGCCGGGTTGAATTACGAAGTCATCTATGCCGAGTTGCCTCAGGGTGATTTCGACTTTGCGATTACGCGGGTGAATCTCGACTTCAATCTGAGTCCGCACGTGATGTGGCAAAATCTCGCGCAGCACAACAGTGTCAGTAAAACGGTGAGCTGGAACAGCCGCCTGCGCTGGGAAGTGCAGCCGGGCAACATCTGGTTTCTCGTGCTGAACCAAGGCTGGGAAATAGAAGAAGGAAGCTATATGCCGATCAACACCGGGTTTGCTTCGAAGGTGCGCTGGACGTACAGGTACTGATATTTCAGCTCAGTCCCTTTTGCGCCGCTCTTCGAGGAGACGATTGATCCGGGTGGGATCTGTGTCTTCAGCGAACATGCTGCGTCCGTCCGCCAGGTTTACGTGAAGCATGTGCATGATGTTGGAGTCGTCGCGCTAGGGATGGCTTTCCAGTGCTAAGGTGAAACAAATACGCGCATGCGGGTTGCCCATGCGAAATTCGGTGACCGTGCCGCTCATGCTCACTTCCTTGGTCATATCGTAGAAAACCACCGCGGCGTGATGCGCGAAAGCGGGAAGAGCAGCCGCTCCAGACCGCCTCGAAGACGGCAGTATCGGACTGGGCATGCGCAAAGTATGAAGGGTGGTAACAGGCAGCTGGGCGAGCGCAAATGGACTTGTTGTTTTCATGCAGCCTCTGCTTTTCAGCATGTTATAGTTGTGTCGGGTAATTTCTCCGGAACAGCACATCATGGCCAGCATCTTCAGCAAAATCCTTTCCGGCGAACTGCCTGGCCATTACGTCTGGAAAGACGAGCTCTGCTTCGCAATCATGACTATCCAGCCGATTCGCCCCGGGCATTTGATCATAATCCCCATCGAAGAAGTGAATCACTGGGACGAGGTTCCGCCTGCCACCGCCGCGCACATGACCCAGGTGGCGCAGAAGATCGCAAAGGGCATCAAGGCGGTGATTCCCTGCAAGCGCGTAGGCGTAACGATCATCGGCCTCGAAGTGCCGCACGCACATGTGCATCTGATTCCCATCGACCATCTGATCGACATGGACTTCAAGTTGGCCCATTTGCTGCCGAACGCAGAGCTCGCGGTCACTGCGGCAAGTATCCGCGCTGCGCTCGTGAACCTCGGCTATCAGCAGGCCGACATCGGTTGATTTCGCGCACGTGATGAGCGGCAAGGACACCATCTACCAGCAGGACGGACCGGTCACGGACTTCGTGTTCGACGAACGGGTTGCCGCAGTTTTCACCGACATGATCAATCGCTCCGTGCCCGGCTACGGCACGATCCTAACCATGATCGGCACTCTTGCCGAACGCTACGCGCAACCCGACTCCCTCTGCTATGACCTTGGCTGTTCGCTCGGCGGCGCCACGCTCGCGATGCGGCGCCAGATCAAGGCCCCGAATTGCAGCATCGTTGCGCTGGATAATTCACCGGCGATGATCGCGCGCTGCAAAGAGCTTCTCGCGCGTGACGCAAGCAGCGTGCCTGTCACTTTGCAATGTGCCGACATACTTGCCACTGACATTCACAACGCTTCTCTTGTTGTGCTCAATTTCACCCTGCAATTTGTACCATTGGCGCAGCGGGCGGATTTGATCCACCGCATCTGGACAGGCCTGCGCCCCGGCGGCATGTTGGTCCTGTCCGAGAAAATCCAGGGCGAAGATCCGGAGCTCAATGCGCTGTTCATCGACTTGCATCACCGCTTCAAGGAGCAGAACGGTTACACCCAAACAGAGATTAGCCGCAAGCGTGCCGCGATTGAAAATGTGTTGGTGCCAGAAACGCTGCGCACGCACGAAGCACGGCTTCGCGAAGCCGGCTTCAGCAGCTTCGCAGTGTGGTTCCAGTGTTTCAACTTCGCGTCCATGGTTGCGGTGAAATGAATGGTCGCGGTGAAATAATGGCCACTGCGTTTTTTCCCGACTACTCAGCGCTGCGCGCACAGTTGGCCGCAATGCCTTTGCTCAGTCCTTTGTTGGCAGTGGTACCGGTCGATTTGGCTGCTTCGATCAAGCATGGCGATTTTCCGCGCTGGCTTGCTGCGCTGCAGGCACTGCCGGAATTGCAGCCCGCTGTGGTTGAGCTGATAGATCGGGTGCGCATCGGCGACTCTGCGCAGTTGACGGACACACAACGCGAGAATTTACACACTGCGCTGATGGGTCTGCATCCCTGGCGCAAGGGTCCGCTGGATTTGTTCGGCGTGACCATCGATACCGAATGGCGCTCGGATTGGAAATGGGATCGGATCGCAGCGCAAATTGCTGACTTGCAGGGTCGCACCGTGCTGGATGTCGGATGCGGCAACGGCTATCACTGCTGGCGTATGGCTGGTGCAGGTGCCGCGTTCGTCTTGGGTATTGATCCACATATTCTCTATAACATGCAGTATTGGGCGGTCCGGCATTTTGTGCCAGAGCCACCCGTGCATGTGTTGCCGCTCGCGCTGGAAGAATTGCCCGATGGCTTGCAGGCCTTCGATACCGTGTTCTCAATGGGCGTGCTCTACCATCGGCGTTCGCCGTTTGATCACCTGCAAAGTTTGCACAACTGCCTGCGCCCGGGAGGTGAACTGGTACTGGAGACGCTCGTCATCGATGGTGCCGATGGTTTGACCCTGGTTCCACCTGGCCGTTATGCGCGCATGCCGAATGTGTGGTTTCTACCCACTTGTAACACTCTTGCCTCGTGGCTTGTGAAGGTAGGTTACACCGATGTGCGTTTGCTCGACGCAACCGTCACTACTACTGCTGAACAGCACTCCTCACCCTGGATGACTTTTGAGTCCTTGCCCGAGGCACTCGATCCACAGGACCCGTCCCGTACCATCGAAGGTCACCCGGCACCAAAACGGGCGGTTTTGGTGGCGCGCAAGCCCGGGTAAGCCGCTGGCGGAACGCTTGCTCCGCCTGCGCCCAGTGCGCGCACGAAACGCGTTCTTGCTCATGAAAATTCTCGTATCGCGACTCTAATTAGCGCGCTCGCGCTGGCTCTGGTGCGAAGTTTGCATACGGTCTGGCAACCCTCCTGCAATCAACAAGAAGGGGCTCACTACAAGGATTTTTGCAAGACCATGGCCAGACCGCTTCGTATTGAATATCCCAACGCTTACTACCACGTTAGCAACAAAGCCGATCACGATTACAAGTTGTTTCCGGGCGGTCAGTTCTATCAGGTGTTTCTCTCCGGCGTATTTGAGGCTGCTGCGCGCCTCAATGTCGAAGTGCATTGCTGGTCGCTGCTGAAAGGCGAATATCACTTGTTGGTGAAAACCCCGGAAGGCAATCTGAGCCGATTTATGCGCCAGGTTGACGGACTATATACCCAGAATTACCAGCGTCTGAAACGTGCCAGGGGCTCAGTGTTCCGTTCGCGCTACAAATCGGTACTGTTCCAGAGTGAACGTTACCTGTTGGAACTGTCACGCTTTCTACACAAGCTGCCTCCAAAATACCTGAGCTGGCCTTGGTCCAGTTTGCCGGCATACCTCAGCGGCAAAAGCCCGGGGAGCGTCGGTGCGGTGAGTGTGCAGGCAGCACTGGTGCGTACTGAAGTGCTGGCGCAGGCCGGCGGTGCTGCGGCGCGATATCTGGCCTATTTGAGTGAAGGCAATAATGCCGAGCTTGCCCACTTCTACAGCAAGAAAAACCAGCTTTCCATTCTGGGCGATGAGCGTTTCCGCGCTCACGCCAAGGCCGCGCTGGCCACCGCTGATACTCGCGGCGCATCCAAAGGAACGCTGGCGTGCAAGCGGCCCTCATTGCAAAAAGTCGTCAGCCTTGTTGCTGAGCATTTTGGAGTCACCCCAAAAAGTATCCTGCAAGCCGCACGCGGCCCTGGGTCCAAGAACATTCCGCGCTGGGTGGCGATGTACCTGTGCCAGGAAGCGGGTGCTATTACCTTGCAGGTCATTGCACAGCACTTTGGTTTGCAGCGCTACGGGACTGTGTCCACCACCAATGGCAAGCTCAAACAGGAGCTGCAGGGCAGTCCAAAACTGCAGCTCACGATACAGAAGCTGCGCAAGCAATTGACGGACAACTGACCCCTGATTCACCATTTCCCGTTATACTTCAGGTATATCCAACTTTCGGGAAAACCGGCCTCATGAACTCTTCACGACCCGCCCACGGCCATGACCGTTCGCTGGATCTGCGTGTGTTCCTCGATGTTCTGGTAACCGGCGGCCACATCACTGTGGATGAGCTTGAAGCAGTTGTAGCAAGCCGGCGCGGCGAAGTGCCGAACAAGATGCATCCACTGGCCTGGATTGCAGAGCAGGATCTCGACGATCGCAAGAACCCGGGCAAGAAGCTGGACATTGAAACCCTGACGCAGAAACTCGCCACGCTCGCCGGGCAGCCGTACTATCGAATTGATCCGCTGAGCATCGATGCAGCCAAAGTCACGGAAGTGATGTCCTACGCCTTCACCCAGCGCCACAAGATCATGGCGCTCGAGGTCTCGGCCACCGAAGTTGTCATCGCCTCCGCTGAGCCCTTTATCACCTCATGGGAAGCCGATCTCAGCCACATCCTGCGCAAGCAGATAAAGCGTGTCGTTGCCAACCCGGTGGAATTGCAGCGCTTGAGCACCGAGCTCTATCGGCTGTCGCGCTCAATCAATTATGCCAGCTCCAAAGGGTCCAGCAAGGCACCGGGCCTGGGCAATCTTGAGCAGATGTTGGAGATCGGCAAAGGCAAGGATCCTGAAGCGAACGATCAGCACATTGTCAGCATCGTCGACTGGCTTCTGCAGTACGCCTTCGACCAGCGTGCCAGCGACATCCACATCGAACCGCGCCGCGACATCGGCAACGTGCGCTTCCGCATCGACGGCGTGCTATACACCGTTTACCAGATGCCGATGGGCGTGCTGTCAGCCGTTACGAGTCGCGTCAAATCGTTGGGCCGCATGAATGTTGCGGAGAAACGCCGCCCGCAAGACGGCCGCCTGAAAACCAAGAGTCCCGAAGGCAGCGAAGTGGAACTGCGCCTGTCCACGATGCCAACTGCCTTCGGCGAAAAGCTGGTGATGCGAATCTTTGATCCTGATGTGCTGCTCAAATCCTTCGCCTCGCTGGGCTTCAGCAGCGACGACCTGGCGCGCTGGAACGCCATGATCCAGCGCAAGCACGGTATTTTGCTGATCACTGGCCCTACCGGTAGTGGCAAGACCACCACCTTGTATTCCACACTGAAAACGCTTGCCACCCGCGAGGTTAACGTCTGCACGATAGAAGACCCGATTGAAATGGTGGAATCGAGCTTCAACCAGATGCAGGTGCAGGACAACATCGACCTCACTTTTGCCAGTGGTGTCAAAGCACTACTGCGCCAGGATCCGGACATCATCATGATCGGCGAGATTCGCAATCTGGAAACTGCCGAGATCGCGATCCAGGCCGCGCTCACTGGACATCTGGTGTTCTCCTCTTTGCACACCAACGATGCACCGAGCGCCATCACCCGGCTACTTGAACTCGGCGTGCCGTCTTACTTGATCAAGGCGACGCTGGTTGGGGTTGTTGCGCAACGTCTCGTCCGTATTCTGTGTCCGCACTGCAAGCGCGAGGCTGACGTCGATCTCCAACTGTGGAAAACGCTCACTGCGCCATGGGAAACCACAGTGCCGAAAAAAGTTTACGAACCGGTGGGCTGCCTCGAATGCCGCGAAACCGGATACAAAGGGCGGCAGGGTATCTACGAGATCATGCCGCTCACGGAAACGTTGCAGGCGTATGCCGAAGATGCTGCCGACCTGCCCAAGTTGCGGCGTCAGGCCTATCAGGAAGGCATGTGCAGTTTGCGCCTCAGCGGTGCGCAGAAAGTGGCGAGCGGATCTACCTCACTGCTGGAAGTGCTGCGTGTGGCACCCGAATCGCTGTGAGCTTCCGGAACTGAGCCCGCATGCAGGAGCTTGAACACAGGCTCGCCCGCCAGCAGGAAAGCTTCGCAGCTGTGTTGCGCGACTTCCCCGGCTTGCGCCAGGCTCTTCAGGAGCAAAGTGGCCCGGACTCAGGGTTGCATAAAGATCTGTATAAAGAGCTGCATAAAGTGTGGATTGCCAGCGACTACGCTGCTGGCCTTTGCCTGACAGACCCTGACCTGCTGCACGATCTTCTGCAAGCCGGTGATCTGGATAACAGCTACCGTAACTGGGCAGCCCATCTAAGCAAATTTCTCGCACGCCGCCCGCCATCCTCTGACGCTGACCGACAAGCGCAGCTGCGCCACGCGTTGCGCAGTTTCCGCAAGCGGGAGTGGTTGCGCATCCTGTGGCGTGACATCACCGGCCAGGCAACGGTTATGGACACCTGCCGCGAACTGTCCGAACTCGCCGATGTCTGCGTCAATCATGCGCTCGCCGAACTGGGTGAGCTGTGCCGCCAACAGCACGGTCTGCCGCTGGACAACGCCGGAAAGGAGCAGCAACTCATTGTGTTGGCCATGGGCAAGTACGGCGCGTTTGAGCTGAACCTGTCCTCAGACATTGATCTGATCTTTGTGTTTCCGGAAGCCGGCGACACTACGCTCACACCAGAATGGCAGGCACAGTTCCCCCACGCGCGCAGTACTACAATACAGCAATATTTCTGCAAGCTGGGCCAGTTGCTGGTTAATGCGCTCGATACCGTGACAAGCGCCGGGTTCGTGTTTAGGGTCGATATGCGGCTGCGGCCTTACGGCAATTCCGGTGCGCTCGCGCTGCCGATCGATGCCATCGAAGAGTATTACCAGAACCAGGGCCGCGACTGGGAACGTTTTGCGATGATCAAGGTACGCGCCGTGTCGGGCGAACCGGCCCGCATTGCAAAACTAATGACCATTCTGCGCTCCTTCAGTTATCGTCGCTATCTCGACTTCGCCACGATCGATGCCCTGCGCGATCTCAAACGCCAGATAGAACAGCAGGTGCGGCGCAAGGGCATGCACAACAATATCAAGCTCGGCAAGGGCGGCATCCGCGAAATTGAGTTCATCGTGCAGGTCTTGCAGCTCATCTATGGGGGTATGCACAAGCATTTACAGACCCCAATGATTCTGACGGCCCTGAACGCCCTTGTACTGGAACAGTGCATGCGTGCCGACGATGGCGCTGCGCTGCGCTCCTGTTATTTGTTTCTGCGTCGCCTCGAACATGCAGTGCAGGGACTCGAGGACAAGCAAACCCATGAATACCCGCAAGACGAGCTTGCCGAGTATCGCGTTGCGCTGACGCTTGGGTTCGCGGCAGCCGCCGAACTACGTATCGAAGTTGCGCGGGTACGAGAGGTAGTCGCGGCCAACTTCGTCGATCTGATTGCCGCCGAAAATGGCGCTGACACGCTCCCGAACGCCGGCATGACCGCGCTGTGGCAGGGTTCGCTCGACCCTGAGAAAGCACTGCGTATCCTGACGGAACATGGCTATAAAAAGCCGGAAGAATTGCTGCAGGCGCTCGACGTCTGGCGCCAGAGCCGGCAGTTTCTGGTGCTGGAGAAAAACAGTCGCGACCGCATCGACCGCTTCTTGCCACTGTTGTTGGCCCGACTTTCACGTGAACAGGACCCCGATCTCGGCTTCACCCGCGTGTTCGCCTTCATGCAGGCTGTGGCACAGCGCACCGCCTACCTGGTGCTGCTGCTGGAAAATCCGCTCGCGTTGACGCAATTGATCACACTGTGCAGCGCGAGTCCCTGGGTTGCAGAGCTGTTGTCGCGCTACCCGGTTTTGCTCGATGAACTCCTGCGGCCCTTGTCGAGCCCGCCGGACAAACCGCTGTTGCAGGATTTGTTGCGCCAGCAGTTGTTGCGAGTGGCGAGCGATTCGCTCGAGGAACAACTGGCCAGCCTGCAAAGCTTCAAACAGGAGCAGATGCTGACTGTTGCTGCCGCAGAGCTCGCCGGCACCATGCCGCTGATGAAAGTCAGCGACTACTTGACCTGGCTGGCCGAAGTTGTGCTCGAGCATGTGCTGGAACTGGCCTGGCAACAACTCAAGACGAAATACGGTTTGCCTGTAAATGCCAGAGGCGACAGCGGCGCGCTGGATTTCATCGTGGTCGCTTACGGCAAGCTCGGCGGCATTGAACTGAACTATGGCTCCGATCTCGATCTTGTGTTCATCCATGCCGGGCATCCCGATCTAGATACTACCGGCGGCGTGGCCGGCACCATCAACAGCAGCGCGTTCTATGTCCAGCTCGGCCAGAAATTATTGTCGTTGCTCAGTACGCACACGCTGACGGGCAAGCTCTATGAAATTGATTTGCGTCTGCGTCCTTCCGGTGCATCTGGCGCATTGGTATGTTCCGAAGGCGCGTTCCTGCGCTATCAGCAGGAAAGTGCCTGGACCTGGGAACATCAGGCGCTGGTGCGGGCGCGGGTGGTGGCTGGTTCAGTGGGGTTGGCGCAGGGCTTTCACCGCATTCGCAGTTTGGTGCTGGGCAAGGTTCGCGACCGCAAGCAGCTCGCTCAGGATATTGTCGATATGCGCTTACGGATGCAGCGGCAACTTGGTTCGCGCAAATCAGGTGAGACATTCCAGCTGAAACAAGATGCAGGCGGCCTCGTCGATATCGAATTCATGGTGCAGTATCTCGTGCTCGCCCATGCGCAGGAGCATCCGGCGCTGTTGGAGTGGACTGACAATATGCGCTTGCTCGACACAGCGGCGGCTTGCGCTGTCTTGAGCGTGGAAGATGCCGCCGCGCTGCAAGCTATCTACATCGAATACCGGACCCTGTTGCACCGGCTGGCACTGGACAAGGCCAGCTACCAGCTCACCGCCAGTTCACTCACTGCCCAGCGGCAGAAAGTAACCGCCGTTTGGAATACACTCTTTACAGGGCTCGCCGCGCCTGCCACTGCCGGCAACGGTGCCCCGGAGTTGTCATGAAGATCCTGATTGTTGGCCCGGCCTGGGTAGGCGACATGGTGATGGCCCAGTCGCTGTTTATCTGTCTGAAGCAGCAACATCCTGATGCCACAATCGATGTACTGGCGCCCCCTTGGTGTCTTGAACTACTCGCACGCATGCCGCAAGTGAACAAAGGCCTGCCGCTGGCGATCGGGCACGGGGAATTCGGACTCGGCAAGCGCCTCGCGCTCGGCCGTGAACTGCGCGCGGCCGGGTACGATCAGGCCATCGTGCTACCCAACTCCTTCAAATCCGCGTTGATTCCATTGTTGGCCCGCATTCCGCTACGTACCGGCTGGCGTGGCGAAGCTCGCGGCTGGCTTCTGAACGACTGTCGCAGACTCGACAAAGACGCCTATCCACTCATGGTGCAGCGCTTCGCTGCGCTCGCGTATCCGGTTTCGCCTCCGCCATGGTTGCTGCAGACATCGCATTGGTTGGCGGGGGCTGCGGTGGAACAAGCACCAGTACCGCGCTTGACGGTGGCTGTTGCAGCGCAGCAAGCGACACTCAACAAGCTTGGCTTGAATACCGTAAAGCCAGTACTGGTGCTGTGCCCCGGTGCCGAGTACGGTCCGTCGAAACAATGGCCCGAAGCGCACTATGCGGCGGTGGCCGCGCAGTATTTGCTGCAGGGATATCAGGTATGGCTGCTCGGTTCGGCGCGCGACCGGGAAGCAGGCGAGCGGATCCGCGCCAGTTCCGCGGCTGCAGGGTGTCGCAATTTGTGTGGTGAAACGATGCTCGGTGAGGCGGTAGATCTGCTGGCCGCCGCCACAGCCGTTGTCAGCAACGATTCCGGCCTGATGCATGTTGCCGCAGCCCTCGACCGCCCTCTGGTGGTAGTATACGGCTCGACCTCGGCGGGCTTTACGCCACCCTTGGCCGGCAGTGTGCGAATACTGTCGCTGCAGTTGCCATGCAGTCCGTGTTTCAAACGCCAGTGTCCGCTCGGGCATCTGGATTGTCTGAAACAACTCCATCCATCCAGAGTCATTGGCGCATTGGCTGAACTGTTAACCCAAGGCACCGCCAGTAACGTGGAAGTGTCCCCCGCAGGAATCCCGAAGTAATGCGCGTTCTGATCGTAAAAGTATCGTCTCTTGGCGACGTCATCCACACCTTGCCTGCCGTTACCGACGCCTATCGCGCCAAGCGCGGCCTGACTTTCGACTGGGTGGTTGAAGAAGGCTTTACTGAAATTCCGCGCTGGCATCCGGCTGTCGACAAAGTCATTCCTGTTGCGTTCCGGCGCTGGCGCAAAAACCTGTTCAAGACCTGGCGCTCCGGCGAGTTCAGCTCTTTCAAGAAGAACCTGCAGGAACATCACTACGACCTCGTCATTGATGCACAGGGCCTGATCAAGAGCGGCATTATCAGCCGCATTTCCAAAGGCCTCACCGTAGGTTTGTCCAACCGCACGATCCGTGAGCCGATGGCAACGCTGTTCTACAACGTGGTGTACACAGTGCCGTGGCAGCAGCATGCGGTGGAACGTATCCGCGATCTGTTCTCGCGCACCTTCAACTACACGGTGGACTACAAGACCTGCGACTACGGCATTGACGCCAATCGTTTCATGCGCAGCGCAAGTGCTCCGGCAGGAGAAAAGTACCTGGTGTTCTTCCACGGCACGACCTGGCCCACCAAACTCTGGCCCAACCAGTACTGGCAGAAGTTGGCCCAGCTCGCTGCACGTGACGGTTATCGCGTGAAACTGCTTTGGGGTAACCCTGAAGAACTGCAACGCGCACAAGCCATCGCGAAGGCTGCCAACAACGTCGACATTATTGGCCAGCAGTCGTTAACTGACATTGCACGTCTGCTGGTGGGCTGTCAGGGCGTGGTCGCCGTGGACACAGGTCTGGGGCATCTTGCCGCTGCGCTGTCGGTGCCGGTAATTTCGCTGTACGGCTCGTCGAATGCGGAACTGACCGGCACCTACGGGCGGCGCCAGTTACATCTGCAATCACAACTGGAGTGTGCACCTTGCCTGCAAAAAAACTGTTCCTACAAAGGCGAAATCCTGATGGATGAATTCGACGGCAAGAAGTTCAGCGTCAAACCGGCCTGTTTCCGCAGCAATCCGCCGGAGTTGGTGTGGGACAAATTCCGCTTCCTGCTCGCCGGTGGGCTGGGTTCGCTGGACGGCCTGTTCTATCCCGGATAACTGACCCCATCAGGTTCGCTCACCCTATGCGTCTCGCCTTTGTCCTCTTCAACTGGTTCCCGCACGGCGGCCTGCAACAGGATCTGGTGAAAGTGGTGCGGGCCTGCCAGAGCCACGCCGACATCAGTATCTTTTGTATGGAATGGAGCGGCGAGCAGTTGCCTGGTGTCAGCACTGTCGTAGTGCCCACCACAGGCTGGACCGCTACTGCCCGGCGCCGCAACTTCGCCCGCTATATCACATCGCAAGTCGGCGGCCAGTTCGACAAGGTGATTGGCTTCAACCGCGTGCCCGGTCTCGATTATTACTTCGCCGCCGATCTCTGCTTCGCCACAAAAGCATACGGCCAGCGCGGCTTGTGGTATCGCCTGCTGCCCAGATCGCGGCAGTATCTCTCTTGTGAAAAAGCGGTGTTCGGTTCAGACGCAAATACGGTAGCGCTGCTGCTCAATCCAATGCAGCGCGCGCAGTACCAACATTACTACGCCACACCTGAATCCCGGCTGATCGATTTGCCCCCCGGCATCAAGCGCGAACATTGTGCGGGGCCGGATGCGCTGGAGATACGCCGCGCGTTCCGGGTAGAACACGGCATCGGTGACAATGAGCTGCTGGTGCTGCAGGTTGGGTCGAGCTTCAAGACCAAGGGCGTGTCGCGCTCCCTCATTGCGATTGCCGCACTGCCGTCTGAACTGAAAAAGCGCGTGCGCTATTTTCTGGTGGGGCGCGATGATCCGAAACCGTGGCTGCAGCGTGCCGCCGCAATTGGACTTGAAGCCAATATCAAAATCTTCGGCGCGCTCGGCGGCATCCCGCGGTTCATGCAAGGTGCGGACCTGTTGCTCCATCCGTCCATTGCAGAAAGTGCCGGAATGGTCCTGCTTGAAGCTATCGTCGCCGGACTGCCTGCTCTGACCACCGCAAGCTGTGGCTATGCCATTCATGTGGAGCAGGCGCAGGCCGGTCTCGTCTGTCCGGAGCCGTTCAAGCAAGAGGTGTTGAATCTCGCGCTGCTGTCGATGTTACAGGCTGACCGTTCCGCGTGGCGTGCGAACGGCATCCGTTACGGTCAGCAGCACAATCTGTATGACATGCCGCAAACCATTGCAAAGATTCTGCTCGGGGGAGATCAGCCCTGATGGCCACCGAACTCTGGCTTAGCGAGGATTTTGCAACGCTTTGGCAGGGGCAAGACCCTTTTGCCGCCGCGTTCGCCCTGGAAGGCGAAACCTTTCGCGCACTTGAACAGCGGCAGACACTGGCGTTTATTGCCAACGGCAAACGCTACTTCATCAAACGCCATCGCGGCACCACCGTTGGCGAAATCCTGAAAAACCTGGTGTCGCTGCGACTGCCGGTGGTCAGCGCGCGCAACGAATACCGCGCTATCCGCAAACTGCAGGAGCTCGGTCTGCGCGCACCGGTAATCGTGGCATACGGGAGAAGAGGATTGTTACCCAGCGCTCTCGAATCCTTTCTGGTCACTGAGGATGTCGGTTCGCACCTGAGTCTCGAAGACTATTGCCGGCCTTGGAACAAGCAAGCGCCGCTGTTCGCGGAAAAGCTTTCGTTGATCGAGCATCTCGCCGATATCAGCCGCACGCTACATACCAACGGTGTCTGCCATCGCGACTATTATCTTTGCCACTTCCTGAGGGTAGCGCAAAATGCGCCGTTGATTGTCATCGACCTGCACCGCGCGCTGGTCAAACACAGGCTGGAGCAGCGCTGGATCAGTAAAGATATCGCGGGGCTTTATTTCTCTGCGATGGATGTGGGCCTGACCCAGCGAGATCTCTTCCGGTTCATGCGGCGTTACCGCAAGAGTGCTCTGCGCGAGACGCTGACTCGGGACAAGGCGTTTTGGGAGCAGGTGAAGGGCGGTGCGGTGCGGCTGTATTTGAAAGCTTCACTCTTAAATACTGGATAAAACACCCGCTATTTCATGGGCTGCCTGATGATTGTCTTCCATTTGGCGGGCGCTGCGCGGCGGCCTTCGGTGAAGGTTTCGAGGCGCAGGCATTTTCAGATCCACCTTGCTCATCGCAGTGTTTCCTATTGGCGCTGATAGACACGCACTTCGTCGCCGCGCTCGTTGGCGAAGCGGGTCAGTGGCAGATAGAGAAGGGTGTTATCGAGTGCACTGGCATCGTCATCATGATCGATTTCGAGCACCAGATAGTCGCCGCTTGTGCTGCTTTGCAAGACGTTGACGATGGCACGCACCGTAAGATCGTAATCGGGAATGCGGCCGCTGTGGTAGGCAATGGCAAAGTTGTTGGTTCTGAGCTGTGCTTCAGCGGGCAGATTCTCACGTGTCCACGCGACTCCTTCCTCAACATGCTGTTGTGAATAGCCGAAGCTGAACAAGCTGTCGATCAAATAATAGAAGATGAAGACGCTGACAATGCCCATGAAGCGTTTGAGCGTGCCGCGTTCTTGCGCTTGCGTGTAGAGCCGGTCGAGCATCAGTGGCACAAAGCTCAGTAACAACAGGCTCAGTAAGGTGGTATAGCGTTGTGTCATGAAATGCATGATCAGGAGAAACAGCACGAGTGCCAGCGTGGCAATACTGATATAGACAAGCAAGGCGCGGCGACTGGTGGGCGGCAGTGCAGCGGGGCCGTGCGCATAACGGCTGAACAGCATCAGCACCACCAGCGGTAGGCTGAGGGCGTTGATCAGGTTGGTTAGCAAAGCCAGAACATCGCCAGACAGCAGCATCACAAATCCGGGCGCAGTATTGTCACTCCCGGGGAGATTGCCCGAGGTGAACAAGTCGGCCAGCAGTGGCAGGTAGTAGCGGTAAGAGTACGCGATCAGGTCGATGAGGCTGATACCGGCCAACAAAGTCACTAGCACCACTGCTGTGAGGGTAGCCAGCGCAATGCCATGCAGTTGCACGCAGCGCATGGTGCGTTCGCCCGTGCTCAGTGTACCTTCGGGCAGCAGCAAGCTGAGTGGTGCGAGTAGCAGTAGCATCATCCCTTCGAGCCGAAAGGCAGTGGCGGCACACAGCGATAGACACCACCACAGGGCTGTAAGCATGTGTCCGGTGCGGCCATAGCGGATGAGGAACACGAGACTGAGCAGCGCAAAGGCCCAGAAGCCGGCATCGCGTATGAGGAAGTAACGCATCTCATTAACCAGCGGTAGGCACAGAATGCACAGCGCGGCGAAGCCTTGCACCCGGCGCGTACTGCCTAGCTCACTGCTCAGCTGAATGAAGGCCCAAGTCAGGAGCGCATAACAGGTGGTGTTGAGCAGGTGCGCTGCCGCAATCATGCCGCCCGGCAACACCTGGTCGAGCAGCGCAATCAGAAAGGAATAGTTGTACCAGCCGAAGGATTCAAGCACGGCCAGTGCGCCGCGGGTGTTGAACGCTTCGGCTGCGCGCAGATAACTGTAGGCATCGTCGTTGAGCAGCGGGTGCTGCAGGATGACCAACGCTGAAAACAGGGCACTGAGTGCCACGGCTACAGGTGCAACAGGCAGGGTTGCAAGCAGTTGCTGCAGGCTCCGTGGGGAAAAGCTCATGGTATGCCGTTTGATGTGGCGGAAGCAGAGCCATTGTCCGCAAGCGCCGGGTGATGGGCAAGCCAGAGCCGGAAACCTTCGGCATCAGTGCGGCGTATATGGGGCTGGTAATGTTCCAGCAGTGCAGACATGGAGGTGTTGTTCCTGGCCACGATAAACAACCATGTGCGCAAATCATGCAGGCGCTGCCGGTAGGAAGCTGAGCCTGGGACCTGCCGCACCAGCAGCGGGTCGGCCAGCACGAGACCTCTGGTGGTTACGATCAGTGCACGCGCGTCCAGTTTCAGGAAATGAAAACCGCTGTTGTGCAACTGCGCGAGAAAGGCAGCCGCTTCAGCCATGTCGACAGTATCCGGGTGCAGCGCAGCTCCTTCCGGCAAGAAACAAGTCGCCGCTGTCAGGTTGCGCGCTCTGACGCGGAAGATATTGTCAGTAGTTAGCGTGCGTATGCCGCAACTGCGCAGTTGCTTGCTCAGGTGGTCGAGCTGCAGTGCGGGATGGTTATGTTTGAACAGCTTGTGCGGCAAGCCGGGGAATTCGCGCAGCACCAGACCACTCGTGAGCTGTAGCAACCCGGAGTATGAATGTGGCTGCGCGCCCTCCAGCATACCGGCATACAAAATTTCACTGAGTTTCTTGTCCGGTGTCTTGATGTGGATGTAAGGACTGTCAGGCTTGCCACCCGGTTGGGTCTTGAAGCGCTTGTGCATCCACAGGTATTGCGAAGGTTCCTGGCGGATCGCGTGTTCGACGGCGGCATTGATTACGGTGATGTCACGCAGGTCATCGCCCGAGGGCAGCAAGGGACTGAGGGCGGTGAATTCGAGTGTGTAGCGTTTGTTGTGCGTGTCTCGATGCTGGCGTACGAGCACGATGGGCGACTGATTGAAGTTTGCGAAGCGGCTGGCGGTGGTAATCGTTGCGGCGGGCTGGCCAAAGAAAGGGGCGTACAAGGCATGCTCCGGGCCATAGTCCTGATCCGGCGCGTACCACAAAATCTTGTTCTGCCGGAGATGCTTGTAAACGCCGCGTATGTCCCTGCGGTCGAATACACTTTTACTGTAGTGCTGGCGGCCGCGCAGCATGAAAGCATCGAACAGCGGATTCTTGTGTGCGCGAAAAGTTGTACCAAAGGGATAACGCATTGACAGCAGGTTGGCGCCGAAATCCAGTGTCGAATAATGTGCGCCGAGCAACAGCACACCACGGCCTTTGGCGAGTGCGGCGTCGACATATTCGGTACCGGAAAACGTGGTCATATCCATGAAGTGCTGCGGCGGTCGCACCCATCCGGTCCCGGTTTCAACCAAGCCAATGCCGTTGTCGATAAAGCAGCGTCGGACCAACTGCTTCTGTTCTTTTGCGCCCAGTTCGGGAAAACACAAGGCAATGTTGATGGTGGTAATGTAGCGGCGCTCTCGCCCCACTATATAAGTAGCAAGACCCAACAGGGCGCCAACCGCCATGCGTAGCCGGAAGGGAAGCCAAGCGCACAGGTACAAAAAGCTGATCCCGACCCAGGTAGGCCAGTAGCGCGGAGCCAGAAAACTGGACCAAGGTGGGGGAGGAAGCGTGGTCACGGGGCGTGTCGACGTTATGGTTGGTCGGGATTGTAGCAGCCCTGTGTTATCATGGCCGCGATTTTTCCGGCACTGATTCCCGATGAAACTCGATATTCCCCGCTTTGACAAAGCTCGTGTTCTGGTCGTCGGCGACGTAATGCTCGACCGCTACTGGATGGGTGGCACTTCCCGGATTTCACCCGAAGCACCGGTGGCCGTGGTCAAAGTGCAGAACACCAAGGATAGCCCCGGCGGTGCTGGCAACGTAGCCTTGAACCTTGCAGCACTGGGCGCAGCAGCTTCGCTGGTGGGTCTGGTAGGTAATGACTCCGCCGCCCGTGAACTCGAAAACAGTCTCAATGCCGCCGGTGTGCTCTGTGACTTTCACCGGGTTGCTGACAAGCCCACCATTACCAAGCTGCGCGTGATCAGTCGCCACCAACAGTTGATCCGTCTCGATTTTGAAGAACCCTTCGAACAAGAAAGTGCCCGGCACCTGACGGCCAAGGTACGCAAGCTGCTGAAGCAGGCTGATGTGCTGGTGCTGTCCGATTACAACAAGGGTGCACTGGCAGAAGTATCAGCCCTGATTCGCGAGGCGAAGAAACAGCGCAAGCTGGTGCTTGTCGATCCCAAGGGCGGCGACTTTTCCATTTATCGCGGTGCCACCCTGCTGAAACCCAACCTGCATGAATTCGAAGCGATTGTCGGTATCTGCAATCACGAAGATGAGCTGGTCAGTAAGGGGCAACAACTGCTGCGCGATCTTGATCTGCAGGCGCTACTGATTACGCGTGGCGAGAATGGCATGAGCCTGATCCGCCAGAACGAACCCGAGATGCATTTTCCAGCGCGTGCGCGTGATGTGTTCGACGTGACCGGTGCCGGCGATACCGTAATCTCGGTAGTCGCAGCCTCGCTGGGCGCGGGCTTGCCACTGCCCGAGTCGGTGGCGCTGGCGAACATTGCTGCGGGCCTTGTTGTTGCCCGTCTTGGTACTGTTGCTATTAGTGGCCCGGAATTGCGCCGCGAAGTGCAGCGCGATGGTGGTTCTGATCGCGGGGTGATGTCGCGCGATCAATTGATGCTGGCCGTGGCCGATGCGCGGGTACACGGCGAAACCATTGTCTTTACCAACGGCTGCTTTGACATTATTCATGCTGGACATGTGGGTTATCTGAAGGAAGCAAAGAAGCAGGGCGACCGGCTGATTGTTGCGATCAATGACGATGCGTCCGTGACGCGCCTCAAGGGCAAGGGCCGGCCGATCAACGCCATCGACCGCCGCATGGCCGTGGTGTCGGGCCTGGAGTCCGTGGATTGGGTGGTGTCCTTCGGGCAGGATACGCCCGAAACTTTACTGCGCGATCTGAAGCCGGATCTGCTGATCAAGGGCGGCGACTACGGCATCGATCAGGTCGTGGGTTCTGATTTCGTGAATTCGTACGGCGGGGAAGTGCGCGTGCTGACCTTCCTCGACAACTGCTCCACCTCTGCCATTGTCTCGAAAATCCAGGACGATCTGAAGCGCAAGAAGTAATACCTTTCAGCTTAATTCCTTTGCCAGAGCCGCGTTTGCAGCCATATGCACCGGGTTGATCGTGCCGGCAATCATGCTGTGAATGCCTGGTTCCTGCAGGATCAGAGACAAACTTTCGCGTACCAAACTCTTAGGCGCCACATCAGACCCCTGCTGCTGTACGTGCCCACTCATCAAGCCTTTCTTGACCAGCACCCCTTTCCCTAGCTCGCGCGCCAGTGCGACCACTTCTTTATCCTGCTGCTGCAGGTTGTACGTCAGCATCACGACATCAAGCTCGCGCACAGCGCGCAAGCCACCTGCAATGGTCTTGGTGGACATGCCGATGGCGCGAATCAATCCCTTGGCTTTGCATTCCTGCAGTGCGGCCACGCACTCGCCCTGTTGCAGAATGGCGTCATCGTTGCCGTCGGAATGGATTAGCACGAGATCGAGATAGTCAGTGCGCAGACGCTTTAGACTGCGCTCCACGCTCAAGCGGGTATGCGCGCCACCGAAGTCAAAGTGCGAAGCGCCGTTATGAAACTCTTCGCCGGTTTTGGTGATGAGCACCCACTCTTTCCGGTTTGTCAGCAGTTGCCCGAGCCGTTCTTCGCTGTTGCCGTAGGCCGGCGCGGTGTCGAGCAGGTTGATGCCGAGCGCATGGGCTTGCGTCAGCAAGGTGCGCACTGCAGCATCATCGGGGAGCGTGAAGGAAGCGGGGTATTTGACTTGTGTGTTGCGCCCTAGTTTCACCGTGCCGAGACCTAGCGCGGAAACAGTAAGGCCAGTGCCGGGCAGGGTGCGCATGAAGCTCATGCAAACTCCCAGGGCGGAGTGGCCACGGTAGGGAACGGCAGGTCGAGAGGTGTGTCTTGCATGTTCCCGGGTTGTATTTTCAGTTCTTGCAGCGTAGCCAACACTTGTGTGGCGAGATTGGGCGCGAGGGTCAGCTTCGTTGGCCAACAGAACAGCATGTTGCCACCTTGCAGCACAGTAGCGTGGTCAGGACGTTTGCCGCCCGGCTGTGCGGCTTCGGCGCGATTGATGTAAAAGCTGTGCCATTGTGCGTTTTTTAAATCACACCACGGAAACAGTTCAAGCAGTTTTTGTTTACTGCGTGCGATCTGTTCTTCTTTGCTGATGGTCGCGCCTGCTTCGGCCAGTTCGCCGCCGAGATACCAGGCGTTGTGACCGTCGTTGCAGCGGTGCGTGGTCAGTGTCACCTCAGGTGTTGCCGTCAACTGGTCAGATACGCAATGCACATAAACTGGATGCGGATGTGAGTGCCTGACTATGACCATCTGCAGCGGCCGTTTCTGCATAGCGACTGCTTTGGGCTGCAGGAGGCCCAGCAGCTCTTCGCTACCTTCACCGCTGGCACTTATATAAAGTCGCGCTTTCACCGTGATGCCATTTTCCATCACAAGGCTCTGTACCTGCCCAGACGCATCGTGCTCAACGCGGGTCTTGCTCCAGTCAACACGGTAGATGTGCGCGCGTTGGCGCTGTGCCAGCGTGGCGAGCAGCGAGGGAACATCAAGCACAAGATCGGTCAGTCGATACAGCGGGCCGCTGATATGGCCTTTGAAGAATTCCGGGTACTGCACTTCCGGCACTGCATCCACTTTGCCACGCACTGCCTTGCTGCCAAAGAAGGCATTGAGGCGTGACCGCACACTGTTGCGCGGCCACATATAGTAGGCCTCCGACAACACCTCAGTACCGCGCAGGTCCACATCGCCTTCTCCGCGCAAGCAGCGCTGCCAGTGCGCGGGCATGTCGGCGATGGATTCAGAGGCGCCGGACAATGAGCCGCCTAGCGCGTATTTCATGCCGCCATGGATCATCCCCTGGGACGCAATGCTCTGTCCCTGCCCCAGCGCACTGCGCTCGAACAGTACCGCCGCATAACCGGCCGCGCGTAGCCTGTTGAGCAGCCAGAGTCCGGCCACGCCGCCACCGAGAATGATAATGTCTTGTTGAGTCTGCATGCAGAAGGGATCAGGAAAAGTGCTCTGTCCCCATTTTATGAGACAATCCGGGCGTGTCACGCCTTCTTTATACAATCCTGTTTTATTGCGCGCTGCCGCCGATCTTTCTGCGGCTCTGGTGGCGTGCGCGCAATATTCCCACCTATCTCGAGCGTTGGGGCGAGCGCTTGGCCCTTTATACTTCTGAACCTCCACCGCACACCGGGGTCACGGTGGTATTTCATGCGGTGTCGGTCGGCGAAACCCATGCCGCGCAACCGCTGATTGAGCGGCTGCTGCTAACCCGTCCCGATCTGCGCCTTGTTGTTACCTGTACCACCGCCACTGGTTCGGCGCGCATCCGAGAATTGTTCGGAGCGCGTGTGGAGCACGTGTACCTGCCGTATGACCTGCCCGGTTCCGTGCAGCGCTTCCTCGATCGCTACAACCCGACCCTGCTCGTGCTGCTCGAAACCGAGCTCTGGCCCAATGTATTGCGCCAGTGCGCTCAGCGGAACTGCAAGGTGTTGCTCGCCAATGCCCGCTTGTCGGCGCGCTCGGCGCGGCGGTATGCATCATGGATTCCAGGACTCACACGCACGATGCTTGGCGCGCTCGACACGGTTGTTGCGCAAGCTGCCGCAGACGGGCAGCGGTTTGTTGCGCTGGGTCTTGCCGGCAAGCGGCTCCTGATCAATGGCAGTCTGAAATTCGACATGACGGTCGATCAGCCCAAAGTCCAGGCGGCACGCATGCTCAAGGCGCGCTGGCATGGCCGGCCAGTGTGGATCGCCGCCAGCACGCGCGAAGGTGAAGACGCCAAAGTGCTGCGCGCTATGCAGTTGGCTCAGCGCAAGTTTCCATCGCTGTTGTTGGTGCTGGTGCCACGCCACCCGGAACGTTTTACCACCGCCGCGGCACTGGCAACAGAAGCCGGTTTCACCGTGCAGCGTTATAGCGGCGGCGGCGAATTGGGCATTGAAACGCAGGTGCTGGTGGGTGACACCATGGGCGACATGCATTTCTATTACGCGCTCGCCGATATTGCGTTTGTGGGTGGTTCGCTGGTGAATACGGGCTGCCAGAATCTAATCGAGCCGGCGGCGCTGGGCTTGCCGGTACTGAGTGGCCCGTCGTTGTACAACTTTCAGGCTGTCAGCGATTTGTTGCGCGAGCAAGGCGGCATGCAGGTCGTGCCGGATGAAGCGGCACTGGCGCGGGAACTGGTGCTTTTGTTACAGCAACCCGAAGATGCACGGGTGATGGGCGAGAAGGCTCTGCAGGTTGTGGCGGGTAATCAGGGCGCTACCGAACGGTTAAGCGCCATGATTTTGGACAAACTTACTTAAGCAGCCATTCATTAAGATCAATTACATCTTCGGGGCTAAGCACGCCTGCCGTCTGTTTCAGCTTCAGCGTGTCCATTACGTAGTTGAAGCGCGCGTTGGCATGATCACGCTGGGTCGAATACAGCGTTCGTTGTGCCAGCACCACATCCACGATATTGCGCGTACCCACTTCAGCACCAACCGTGTTGGCTTCCAACGAACTTGCCGCTGACACGATGGCCTGGGCGCGTGCCGCCACGGCGCGAACGTCGGTTTCCACACTGCGGAAATTGTTGCGGATCGCCTGCGTGCTGTCGCGGCGGGTTTTCAGCAGTGCTTCTTCGCTAGCATCCCGCGTGTAGTAAGCCTGGCGCATCCGCGCCCGGTTGAGGCCGCCGGCAAACAAGGGCAGCGAGAAATTCAGTGTGATCTGTGAGCCCATGTTGGGCAAGTTCGGTCCGAAGAAGCTGATGCCGCCCGACTGGCTCCAGTTATAGCCCATGTTCAGCGCCAAAGTAGGCAGCATCGCCGAACGCGCGGCGCGGGCATCGTCTTTTTTCGCTTCGAAATCGACGGCTGCGGCTAGCAGCGACAAGTTGCTGTCCATTGTCATCGTGGTCCACTCTTCCAGCGAAGTGTCAGATGTGGTGATCGGGAATTCTTCCATGAGATTGGCCACAGCGGTGTAGGTCACGCCGGTAATGGCTTCAAGCGCCTCGAAACGCTGGCTCAGGTTATTCTCCTCAACCAAGCGGTTTACGGCTGCGAGGTCGGCGTTGGCCTGGCTGTCGTACACATCCGTGATTGGGATCAACCCTACGTCAAAGCGCTGTTGGGTTTGTTCCAGCACCTGCTGGCTTGCGGCTTCTTCCGCCTGAAAGCTGGCCAGATTGGTCTGGCTGCGCAGCACATCAAAATAGGCGGTGGCTACGCGGATGATAAGGTCCTGCTCGGCACGGGCGAGATTCAGCGAGGCCACTTCGTCCCCCTTCTGCACGGACTTGAAGGCGTACCAGGCCTGGAAGTTCAGCAAGTTCTGGCTTAGGTTCAGGCTGTAACCCTTGTTGTTAAAGCCGTCGGCGAAACTGTGTACGCGTGAGCCGAAAGGGTTGACGCCGCCGGCCGGCGCCGCGCCATCAGTACCCTGGGTGTCGCGCGAAGTGCGCGCACTCAGGTTGACCGATGGCAGCAGTAGCGAGCGGCCTTGGTCGAGCAAAGTGTGTTGCGCGTTGTAGTTGGCGCGGGTCTGGCGGATGGTGGGGTCGTTATCGACCGCGAGATTGAATGATTGCAGCAGATCTTCCGCCTGCGTGACGCCGGACAGCAGGGTCAGCATGGCCACGCCAATGGCCTTCTTTATAAAATGAGAGGGTATAAAACGCGCAGGCAAAACGCGCGTAAGGGATGACAAGGGGCGTTGTATGGGGGCGGTGCTCATCATGTTCTCCAAACTGTTAGTGCTAACGATTTATTCTGACGACACGGGTTATGGCTATTTTAACTATGACTGACTGGTCAGTCAGCTTACTTGGCGGCGTGATTCTGTCAAGTGCCGGACACAGGCTGAAGACGTATTGGGAGAACCTTTATTCCTGAAAGGGTGCAGCCTGGGATGCCTGCAAATGCTCCCTGAAAAAGCGTTTGCATTGTAGCAAACAAACCCCGAACCTGCCGTGGATGCAGTTTGGAGAATTTGCACGGCAATGAGTAACACAGCCACAGTCAATTTTGGTTTGAATGACGTTAAAATTCTTGCCAAAGCGGTGTGCCACGATGGCTTTCTGAAAGTGGACCGGCTGCAGCTCAAATGCCGCCTGTTTGAAGGTGGTTGGAGCCGGGAATTCATGCGCGAAGTGCTGCGCCGCGAACCGGGAGTTGGCGTCTTGTTATACGATCCGCATTTGGATAAGGTGCTGATGGTTGAGCAATTCCGCGTTGGTTGTCTGGACGACAAGACCAACGGGCCTTGGGCGCTGGAACTGGTGGCAGGATTGCTCGAAGCAGACGAAACAGCGGAGGATGTTGCGCGCCGGGAAGCGGATGAAGAAGCAGGTGTCACCGTCGGGCGGCTTTTGCCTATTTGCGAGTACTACAACAGCCCGGGCGGTTCTTCCGAAAAATTGACGGTATTCTGCGCCGGGTTTGATGCTAATCATTATAAAAACCAGGCGGGTGGTGTTTTCGGGGTCGAAACCGAAGCCGAAAATATTCGCACCGCAATACTGGATAGGGTGGAAGCCTTGGACGCTGTGGCTAAAGGCAGGATCAATAATGCCATGAGCATCATTGCCTTGCAGTGGTTGCAACTAAATCTTGCTGACGTAAGAAAGGCTTTGGCAGCCTCGGCCCCAAAACAATGAAAAATCACTCAGCGCATACCGTTCCCTTTCAGGCTGGAAGCCGCACCGTGCAGCCCAGACGCCACCCAATCGACCTCAGCGCGCGCATGGCTGTTTGCGACGGCAATTACATCCGATTGCTCAAACTCCTCCCCGACCTTGCCCCGGCCGCACGCCGGGATTTCGCCTTGCCTGAACTGGGTGACCCAGGGCTTGCCGCAACGACCCGCGTGGTGCTCGAAGTCGTCGAAACATTTAAATATACGAGCACCGTGAGTATCGGCATGAATGCGCCTGCACTGTCCTCGGCGTACTACCGGCCGCCCGCCATGCTGGTGCGCTTGTACCACGATGCGAATACGGCGGAAGTCATCAGTTATCAGGACGAGCGCGATATCCGCGTGCTGTATCAGGAAAACGAACTGCCACGCTACTACCCGGATGAAAAGGAACAAGTGAATTTGTTCCTGGCGGATTGGTTGACGCTATGTCTGGATGCCGGGCAAGGGATGTTTGGTCTGCGCAACCATCCCGTGGTCCCCTGTGCTTGAAGATATGGTTTAAAGGCGGGAGTTAAGCGTTGGCGAAAATGCCCCAACAACAGCAACATACCAGTGTGCGGGTGGTCCAGGTAACGGACACACACCTGTATGCTGACACGCAGGATGTGCTGGTCGGCATGAACTGTGAGACCGGCATGCGTGATGTCCTCGACCTGATCCGCCGGGAGGAAGGTAAGCTCGCGGCCGTGCTTTGCACTGGTGACATCTCGCAGGACAACAGCAGTGCCAGCTACCTGCGTTTTGCCGGCGCGGTAGCCGCCCTCGCTGCGCCGCAATACTGGATTGCGGGCAACCACGACGAAATTCCGAAAATGAAAGCTGCTCTGGGCGCGGACCATCCGTGTTTCACGCGCGCGTTCAATGTCCCCGGTTGGCGCGTCATCATGCTCAACAGCAATGTGGTGCGGCAGGTGCATGGCAGGCTCGACCCGGGCGAACTCGAGTTTCTGGCAGAAGAGTTGGAAGCCTCAAAGCATTTAAGCGTGCTGGTTTGTCTGCACCACAACTGTGTGCCGGTGGCCGCGGCCTGGCTGCAGGCACATGCGCTGAAGAACAGCGAGGCCTTGTTTGCGGTGCTCGACCGCTATACGCACGTAAAAGCAGTACTCTTCGGCCACATTCATCAGGAGCTGGTGCATGAACGGCGGCATGTGCTGTATCTCGGCTCGCCGTCCACCTGTATCCAGTTTCATCCCATCAGCAACGATTTCAAGCTTGACGATTTGAATCCCGGGTATCGCTGGTTCGAACTGTTCAGCGATGGTGAGTTAAGCACGGGAGTAAAGCGCGTTGTGGGCAAACGGTATCAGGTTGATTTTTTGGGGATCGGCTATTAACCTTGCGCCATGCCCGAGATGAAAGTAAAGCGCCAGCGGGTTATCTACATTCACGGCTTCAACAGCTCCCCCGACTCCAAAAAAGCCCGTCTTTTTGCCACCTATTGCCACGCTCACGGCATTTTGGATGTTGTGATTCCTGCCTTGTCCCATGATCCTGCGCGCGCCATGCAAACCCTTGAAGACTGGGTCGGCCCCGGCGGTGTGCGTACCGCTTTGTTGGTAGGCAGCTCGCTTGGTGGCTATTACGCGACATATCTTGGTGAGCGCTACGGACTGAAGGTGGCGTTAATCAATCCGGCCGTAGCGCCCTTTGAGCATTTGCCCCACGATATCCTTGGCAAGCACCGCAACTATTACACAGACGAAGAGTATGAGTTTACCCAAGAGCATGTCGCCTTCCTGCGCACCCTGAAGGTAGAGCGCATTCGCAACCCCGCGCTGTATTTGTTGCTGGTGCAGACCGGCGACGAGGTGCTCGACTACCGGCTCGCGGTTAAGCTGTATGCAGGGTGTCGCCAGATTGTGCAGGATGGTGGCTCACACAGTTTTGACAATTTTGAGGCAGAGCTGCCACTGATCTTGCAGTTTGCAGGGCTGGCAACACCTTTTGCCACATCGTAATCACGGAGTAAGCGCAAGGCATCATGAGTAATAAAGAGTACACAGCAGGTTCCATCGAAGTCCTGACCGGTCTCGATCCGGTCAGGCGCCGCCCGGGCATGTACACCGACACCAGCCGCCCGAATCATCTGGTGCAGGAAGTAGTCGACAACAGCGTGGACGAGGCGCTTGCCGGACATGCACGCAACATCGACGTCACCTTGCACAAAGACGGCAGCATCGAAGTCACCGACGATGGCCGCGGCATGCCGGTGGACATTCATCCCGAGGAAAAAGTCACCGGAGTAGAGCTGATCCTTACGCGCCTGCATGCGGGCGGCAAGTTCAACAAGGACAATTACAAATACTCCGGCGGTCTGCACGGGGTTGGCGTGTCTGTGGTCAATGCGCTATCGAAGGAATTGGAAGTGCTGGTACGCCGTAATGGCAATATCTACCGAATGACGTTCGCCAATGGCGATAAAAAATCCGAACTGAAAGTAGTTGGCACGGTGGGTCAGCGCAATACCGGCACCACGGTAAAATTCGTGCCGGACGTTTCCTACTTCGATTCTCCCAACGTTTCGATTCCCAGGCTCGCGCATGTGCTGCGCGCGAAAGCCGTGCTGTGCCCGGGTTTGCGCGTCAGTTTTATCGACAACACGGTCAGTACGGAAAAAGCCCAAAGTAACAGCTGGTATTACGAAGACGGCCTGAAAGATTATCTGAAGCAAACCACCACGGGATTCACCATTCTTCCAGATGAACCCTTCACCGGTTCCGTACAAGGCAATGATGAAGCGGTTGACTGGGCAGTGCTCTGGCTACCGGAAGGTGGCGAAATCACCGCTGAAAGTTACGTGAACCTGATCCCGACGGTATCGGGAGGCACGCATGTCAACGGCTTCCGCACTGGTTTGATCGAAGCGGTCCGTGAATTTTGTGAGTTCCGCAACCTGGTGCCGCGCGGCATCAAGCTGGCGCCGGAAGACATCTGGGATCGGTGCTCCTATGTGCTGTCATCGAAACTCCTCAATCCGCAGTTTTCCGGCCAGACCAAAGAGCGGCTGTCATCGCGTGAGTGTGCCGTGTTTGTTGGTGGTGTCGTCAAGGACTCCTTCAGTCTGTGGCTGAACCAACATACTGCCGTAGCGGAACTGATAGCGCAGATGTGCATCGACAACGCGCAGTTGCGCATGAAGGCGAGCAAGCTGGTGGTGCGCAAGAAGATCACGTCGGGGCCGGCACTGCCGGGCAAACTGGCGGACTGTTCGACGCAGGATGTGTATGCAGGAGAACTGTTCCTGGTCGAAGGCGATTCTGCCGGCGGCTCAGCCAAGCAGGCGCGCGACCGTGAGACACAGGCCATCATGCCCTTGCGGGGCAAAATCCTGAACACATGGGAGGTATCGTCGGCGGAAATTCTTGCGTCGCAGGAAGTCCACGACATCGCTACCGCGATTGGCGTCGACCCCGGCTCCAATGATTTGACGGGGCTGCGTTATGGCAAGGTCTGCATTCTCGCGGATGCCGACTCCGACGGCTTGCACATCGCTACTCTGCTGAGCGCGCTGTTCATAAAGCATTTCCGCGCGGTAGTGGAAGCTGGTCACATATTTGTGGCGATGCCGCCCTTGTACCGCATCGATATCGGCAAGGAAGTGTTTTATGCGCTCGACGAGTCCGAGAAGAACGGCATCCTTGACCGGCTGGTCGCGGAAGGCAAAAAGGGCAAACCGAACGTGCAGCGCTTCAAGGGTCTCGGCGAAATGAACCCGCTGCAGTTGCGCGAAACCACCATGAACCGCGACACCCGCCGCCTCGTGCAGCTCACGATTGATGAATTCGACAAGACCACCGAACTGCTGGACATGCTGCTGGCCAAAAAACGGTCTGGCGACCGCAAGGACTGGTTGGAAACGAAAGGCAATCTGGCCGAGATCTGAATCCGGTAGTGACAAGCACCTGGCAATATAAGCAGTAATACAAACAGTAACGCAAAAAGTAATTCAAACAGGAAGACCATGAGCACCACCACAACATTCAACGCAGAGGGGATGGAACAGATTCCGCTGCGTACCTTCGTCGAAGAGTCGTATCTCAACTATTCGATGTACGTCATCAACGACCGCGCGCTGCCGCATATCGGCGATGGGCTGAAACCCGTGCAACGGCGCATTGTGTACGCAATGTCGGAACTGGGTCTGAAGAACACCGCCAAATACAAGAAGTCGGCGCGCACGATCGGCGATGTGATTGGCAAATTCCATCCGCATGGCGACTCGGCCTGCTATGAAGCCATGGTGCTGATGGCGCAGCCGTTCTCATACCGCTACCCCTTGGTAGACGGGCAGGGTAACTGGGGTTCACCGGATGATCCGAAATCCTTTGCTGCGATGCGGTACACCGAATCGCGTTTGCAAGGCTATGCCGAAGTGCTGCTGTCAGAGTTGGGACAGAACACTGTTGACTGGAAACTGAATTTCGATGGTGAACTGGAGGAGCCGATACTGTTGCCTGCGCGGCTGCCCAATGTATTGCTCAACGGTGGCAGCGGTATCGCCGTGGGCATGGCCACCGACATTCCACCGCATAACTTGCGCGAAGTTGCCAAGGCTTGTGTGCATTTGCTCGACAATCCTTCCGCGACGCTAGCGGATGTGTGTCAGTTCGTGCAGGGGCCGGACTTTCCGACCGCCGCTGAAATCATCACCCCGCGCAAAGAGCTCACTGAGCTGTACCAGACCGGACGCGGTATGGTGAAGTGCCGCGCGGTATACCAAAAGGAAGACAGCGACATCGTGATCACGGCCTTGCCGTATCAGGTGTCGGGCGCCAAAGTGCTGGAGCAGATCGCCGCGCAGATGCAGAAGAAGAAACTGCCGATGATTGTCGACCTGCGCGACGAGTCCGACCACGAGAATCCGACTCGCATCGTCATCGTGCCGCGCTCCAACCGTATCGACTACGATGCCGTAATGGCGCATCTGTTCTCCACCACGGATCTCGAAAAGAGCTATCGCGCCAACTTCAACATGATTGGCACCGATGGCTTGCCACGCGTAAAGAACCTCAAGGAAATCCTGACCGAATGGCTGGAGTTCAGAACGGGAACAGTCACGCGCCGGCTGCAATACCGGCTTGAGAAAATTCTTGCCCGTCTGCACATTCTTGATGCTTTATTGATCGCTTATCTCAACATCGACGAAGTAATCAAGATCATCCGCACCGAGGACAAGCCGAAAGAAGCTTTGATCAAACGTTACACCCTTTCTGAGCGTCAGGCAGACGCCATCCTCGATTTGAAGTTGCGCAATCTGGCGAAGCTGGAAGAAATGGAAATTCGCACCGAACAAAAAGCACTGGCCGAAGAGCGTGACGCACTGGAACAGACGCTGGGCTCCAAAGCGCGGTTGAAAACGCTGATCAAGAAAGAGCTGGTTGCCGATGCGCAAACTTTTGGTGACGAGCGCCGCTCACCGATTGTGACTAGAGCCGAAGCCCAGGCTTTCAGCGAAACCGAACTGATGACGGTGGAACCGGTTACCGTGGTTCTCTCTGAAGCGGGCTGGGTGCGTGCGGCAAAAGGGCATGATGTGGATGCGGCTGCGCTCGGCTACAAATCTGGTGACAAACTCAAATTGGTAGACAAGGGTCGCAGTAACCAGAATGCCGTGTTTCTCGACTCCACGGGTCGCGCCTACACCTTGCCGGCGCACAGTCTGCCCTCGGCACGCGGACAGGGCGAGCCGCTAACCACTAGAGTCAATCCGCCATCAGGCGCGACCTTTGAAGGTCTCGTCATTGGCGACCCGGACAATCTGTATCTGATATCTTCTGATGCCGGTTACGGTTTTGTCACGAAACTGGATAATCTGGTAAGCAAGAACCGCGCAGGCAAGGCTGTGCTCAGCCTGCCCAAAGGCAGCAAGGTGTTGTCGCCGGTGGTGATAGCCAGTGTGCAGACCGACGAGATTGTCGGGATTACCAATGAAGGCCGCATGCTGATGTTCAGAATTGCGGAGCTGCCCGAGCTGGCCAAAGGCAAGGGTAACAAGATCATCGGTATTCCGTCGGGCCGTGTCGCTGAGCGTCAGGAATTTGTGGTTGCGTACGTCGTTATCAATACAGCACAGGTACTCGTGGTACATTCCGGCAAGCGCTACATACGTTTGGCCATGGACGATCTGGAACATTATCGGGGCGAACGCGGCCGCCGCGGCAACAAACTCCCCAGAGGTTTTCAGAAAGTGGACAAGGTGGAAGTCCAGGACAAATGAGAACAACATAATGCTTAAGCAAGGAAACCTTGCGGGGGTGGGTATGCAAACATTTGCACACAAATCCAGATTGCGGACGCAGGCCGGTATGGCATTGTTGTTGGGGTGTAGCTTCGCGCTCGCGCAACCGGTGGCTCCGGCGTTGGAGCAAATTGTCGTCACCGCCAAAAAGCGCAGTCAGGATCCGCGCCGGGTGGATATCAACATGACAGTCGTCCCGGCGGAAACAATCACTGCGCTACATCTGCGCAGTCTGCCTGATGCGGCAGCATTGGTGGAAAACGTCGAAATCTTTGAAGACCACCCGGGTGCAGGGATTCCGACCTGGATCATTCGAGGGGTCGGCTTGCAGGACTTCAACAGCAACAACACGCCAACTGCCGGGGTCTATCTGGACGAAGGGTATCAGGTGGCCACGGTAATGGGTGGCGCCGGTCTCTTCGATGTCGAACAAATCGAAATCCTGAAAGGGCCGCAGGGTGGTTTGTACGGACGCAATACCAGTGGCGGCGCCGTGCTGCTCAATACCCGTCGCGCCACTACTGCGCGCCGTGAAACCTGGCTTGAACTGGGTTATGGCAGCTGGCAGCAGACCACAATGCAAGGCGGTTTCAATCTGCCGTTTTCAGACACTGCAGCACTGCGCGTTGCGGCACGCAGTGAAAGCAGTAGCGATGGCTGGCAACAATCCATCGGCACAGGAGCTATTCACGGCGAAAAAGACAATTGGGATGTGCGCACCTGGCTGCATTTCGAGCCAACCGCAGCGCTGGCACTGCAATGGAAGATCCAGAGTGGGCACGATGCTTCCGACATTCCGTTGGGCCGCTCCATCGGAATGTATGCCCGCAGTGGCATACCAACGCTTTGTGCGGCGGTGCTCGCCGGCCAGCGCGACGATGCCAACTGCATCAATTTTGGTGGCGTAAACCGCTTGCGCAGGAATAAGGGCGAAGTGCCGGAACAAATCTCGCTACAGGCGCAAGATGGCAGTGCCATCTTTGCGGATCCGCTTAGCGAGCAGCGCAATGATTACGTGAATTCCGTGCTTGATGTCACCTTGGCCTTGCAGGGCATGGAGCTGCGTGCGATCACATCGCTCGACAATTTCGGCTATGGCGTGGCGCTTGATCTTGATGGTAGCCAGGGCGAGTACGGCCACCGCATTTCCAACAGCGATATCCGCGTGCTGAGCCAGGAGTTGCGTCTGGTGTCTGCAACGGATGCGCCATTGCAGTGGTTGCTGGGAGTGGCGTTGAGTGCGGAAGATTTCGAGGAGGGGCGCGAGTTCAATCTGCGCGAGAATACGCTTGTACCGCTGTACCGCGGCATCATGGCGTTCGACCAGAATACCAAATCCTCTGCTGTGTATGCCGACCTTGAATACCAGCTTGATCCACAGTGGAGCATCAATACAAACCTGCGTTATACCAATGAAGACAAGGAGTATCGCAATGGTAATTTGTACATCCCCTTGGCTTCGCCCATATATCTGACGCGTCAACTGCAGGCGGACTATTCTCTGGACAGTCACTTTTCTGGAGGCGTCGCGCTGAACTGGGTCCCTGACGCCACACTACTCGGCTATGCCAAGTTGTCCCGGGGTTTCAAGAGTGGCGGCTTCTATGGTGGTTTCCCGTTCTCGCAGGTTGAAGTGGAGCCATACCTGGAAGAAACCATTACTGCCATTGAGTTCGGCTTCAAGAAAAGCATCCCCGCCTATGCACTGCAACTAAACGGCGCTGTGTTCCATTATGAATATGAAGATGTGCAAGGCTTTATTCAAGCCATCAATCCGTTGACCAATACCGGCATTGACCGCCTGGCGAACCAGGGAGATGCTGAACATGATGGGATTGAACTGCAAATGCAGTGGCATCCGGAACAGCGCATTGGTGTACAGCTTGGGCTGGCCTGGCTCAATGCGGAATTTGTCAGTACCGGCAAGACGACCTCCAACCTGCTCAAGCAGCAGGTTGCCATAACTGGCAGGCGGCCCTACGCACCGGAATGGAGCGGCAATGTGCTGGTGAATTTCCGACAGGTTCTCAATGCAGGCACACAGCTCGACTGGACGCTGGCCTACGACTATCGAAGCGAATTCTCGGGAAACCAGTCGGTGCCTGCCGAAGAAGCTGTGAATCATTTGTCTGGATATGGTTTATTCAACGCGGGCATCGAGCTGTACAACGAGGGCCTGCCTTGGCGTGGTCGTGTGTGGTTGCGCAACCTGACGGACCTTGTCTATCGCACGCGGGTAAAAAGCGATGGCTTAAACAGTTACATGGACATGTTCGGCGAGCCGCGGTCTATTGGCATCGATATCGAATACCGTCTGTGAAATACAGCTGGTTTCCCGCTTAGACATTCCGCAGCCAACATCATTGATGGCGGCAGTTTGATATCAGCGCTACCACTACATGATAGATATACGCTTGTCTATAGCGTTCTAGGGGTTCCAGACTTATCTGATAGAATGCAATGGATCCGTTTGCAGAGCACTTCACACTTTTCCATGGATGCTGCTATTGCTTCGGGTGCCTGCGACGCGCTCAAGCATAAATTTTCAAGCAGGAGCCCCAAGCAGATTCAACGTTTCAGCGCTAACATCCAGAAGCAGACTACATTTGGAGGTAACCATGTCGCGGTTCCAGGCCGACACGGCGTTGCACTATGAACCCTCGGTTCATCCAGCAAATCTTGGCCATCTGTTCAAGGTATTTGAGCAAAGCGACGAGCAGTTGCAACTTGCCAGGTTGAATCTCAAATTACAGAAGCAATGCGGTGAAGAGTTTTGTCTGCAGTTTTTCAGCGGTGAGCAGCTCGAACGGATTCCACGCAGCACCCTGATAAGTGCAGCACAATGCTACGCTGAAGTGTTCAATGAGAGCTGGGGTGAAAACTGGACCCAGGAATCGGCGCTTGCCGAGATCCGCGGATTCATAAATTGTGATCCGGAATACCTGCCCATGATGTCACTCTTGTTTCACGAAGAGCGGGTAGTTGGCTTCAGCTGGGGCTTTATCATGGATGCCGAGTCGCTGACGGACGACAGCTCTCCCTTTTCGGCTTCAGCCCTCAAGCGCCACGAAAGTGTCAAAGTTGCCCGCTACTGGCTTGACTCCGTCAGCAAACAAAGCAAGCTGATTTCCATCAGGGAGCTGGGCGTCATCAAGGAGTTCCGCCAGGAAAAGACGCCGTATCTGACCATCCCCATCTTCGAGAAAGCCAAGGCTGTCGATTGCAACGTGGCTTTTTTCCGTACCAGGATTTCCAGCAAGGCTTTTAAATGGAGTCTGGGTGTTGGCTTTGTGCCCTTGCAATTGTTCATGATTGACGGCCTGTTGCTGATGAAAGGCAGCGTCAAGTATGCGATGAGCCTGTTATACGGCTCAATCAATACAGCGGAAAGAAGGAAAAGCCAGGTTGAGATCATTGGTAATATCAAACGCTATCTCTGCGAATGATAGTGAGCCTTGCAGAATGAGTCCTGCGAAAATGGCATTGCGAGACAACCGTTGTCGGTATGTGGCATGAGTTCCTTGTCGATCAACTATCTGTTTCTCGCCAATGCGGCGCTATTGGTCCTGCTGGCCGTGTTTTTGGTGGGGCGTAGAAAATCCGATATCACCTGGATTTTCTTCACAACCAATATCGCATTGGCGCTTTGGAATATCTGCATCTTCCTGGTCGAGAAACGCTTGTGGATGGAGCAACTGGCGGCCATAACCCGCCTGCAAATGCTGGCAGCGATGGTCTTTGCGAATGGCCTGTACTATTTCTCCTCCTCGTATCCAGTTTCCAGTAGCATCAAAAGCAACTTGATAAACCTAAGCGTTTTTAGCGGTTTCACTCTCGGGATCTTATTTACAGATTTCTTTGAGAATGCAGCCCTGATCAACGGGGAAGTTGTATATCTGGATGAGCCAGGTTACCCGTATTACTCAGCCTACCTGTCACTGCTGGGCTTTTCGACACTCAATAAACTGGTGAAAGCCTGGAAACTCCATCCGGAATATCGTTCCAGGATCCGGTATTTCTTTATCGGCATCTCCATATATATCTCCTGTGCGATTGCCTTCAATTTGCTTCTACCCAGCTTTGGCAACAATGACTTTTTGATCGTGGGCCGTCTCAGCGCAACGTTTGCCCCGGTATTTTTCTTTTATGCCATAACCAAACATGAATTCCTCGACATCACCGTCATCATCAACAAGGGTGCGGCGTGGGTAACAACGCTCGGCATCCTGTTGGTAGCTGCGCTGTACCTCAACAACATTACGCGAACCCTTCCGTTGCTTAATGTTATTGCTCTATGCGCAGGAGTTATTGTTGCGGCGCTGTATGCCCACCCCTTGCAGCGCTTCCTGCTCACTACGGCAAAACGCAAATTCATCCGTGGTTGGTACTCAACTGAAGAAGTGATTAATCGGCTTGCCAGTAGAACTACTCTGGAAAAAAACCGTGAAGCCATTTTCAAGGAGGTGGTGAGGGTATTGGATGAAGTTTTCGAATTGGAAGATGTACTTACCATTGTTGCCGTACGCGATGACAATGAAGTGTTCAGTTATTACAAAATCGCCGGCAAATTCCAGAAGATCAAAAGTTCAGACGCGCTGATAGAAACCATGCGTGATATGACCTTGTGCATGAAACTGGAAGAGGCGCCTGCGCAGGTGGTCACCCGGCTTGAAGAGCTGCAGTTCGGCAAGCATCGCTACGGCATGATTCTGCCGTTCCATTCCCCAGAGTTTCTGGAAGGAGTCGTTTTTCTGGGTGGGCGCAGCAATCAAGTGCCTTACACCGAATCGGACATGCGCTTCTTCAACAACCTGATCAGCTTCCTGTCGCCCGTGTTGTACCGGCTCACGCCCATGGAAAAACTTGAGCAGTTGTACAACGACAGCCGCCAGAAACTGCATGAAGCCGAAATCCAACTGATTCGTGCGCAAAAAATTGAATCGATCATACATGCTACGCGTCAGTGTCATCATGAAATCCGCACGCCGCTCAATATTATCAGGCTGGGTATCGGGCGCATTAAGACGCTCGCGGACCTGGAAGTGTATAAACTCATTGCCCGTGAAGAAATTGATCACGCGCTGGAGATAGTTGATGAAACCCTGACGATTACTGAAGTAGACAAGTC
>CAMDML010000007.1 GCA_945902215.1 Klebsiella pneumoniae
AAAAGGAGCTGGTCGTGGCGATTCAGCGTATCAAGGCCACAGGCTGCACCGTGGTCATCATCAGCCACCGCACCATGGTGCTGATGTGTGTCGACAAGATTCTGGTGCTGAAGGACGGCACCCTTGTGAGTTTCGGACCGCGCGAGCAAGTATTGGCTGCACTGGCCCAACCGGACGCGCGCCGCGCGGCCGGCGCCTAGTTGTCTGAAACAACCGCAAGTGCCGCGCCTCCCGCGCCCTTAATCCGCCCAACAGGGACCAGAACGTGAACCAGACTCCTCAAGAATTAATTCCCGCAGCCGGTCGCAAGGCTGGGCCGCTGGGCCGCTTGCGCAAGGTGCTTGAGCACAAAGCCGATGCGATTGAAGTACACCATATCGAGACCGGCTTCGAGACGCCCAAGCGCTATGGCCTGTTCATCGTGTTCATGGTGTTCGGCGTATTTGGTCTGTGGTCTCTCGTAGCGCCACTGGAAGGCTATGCTCCCGCGCCAGGCTTTCTGGCCGTCAAATCCCACAAGAAAACCATCCAGCATCTGGAAGGCGGCATCGTCAAGGAAATCCTGGTGCAAGACGGCGACCTCGTGAACACAAACGCTGTGCTTATGGTGCTCGATTCCACGCAGTCGCTGGCTCAGTTGGAAATCTTCACCGGCCAGATGACAGCGCTGATCGCGATGGAAGCGCGGCTGTTGGCCGAGCGCGACAATCTCGACACGATTGCATGGCCGCAAGAATTGCCGGCTGAAGGTCTCGCCCTGGATGAGCGCCGTTCACAGGAACAAATATTTGCCGCACGCAAGACCTCGCGCGATGGCGAAACTGCGTTGCTGGTGCAACGCATTGGCCAGTTTGAGTCGCGCGTTACAGGTCTCGAAGCGGTGCAGGACAGCAAGAACCAGTTGGCCACGTCTTTCGCTGAGGAGCTGGCCGATGTGCGCATCCTGCTCGCAGACGGATTTGAGAACAAACAGCGCCTGCGCGACCTTGAGCGCAATCATGCGCAAGCGGCAGGCGAGGCCGCAGAACTGGCGGCAACTATCGCGACCACTGAAATCCAGATTAGCGAAACGCAGCAACAAATCCTGCAGCTGCAAAACGAGCTCCAGCGTGAAGTGGCTGGCCAACTGGGTCAAACGCAGAATGAATTACAAAATGCGCGCGAGCGCGTTACTGCGCTGCGGGATGTTGTCGCCCGCACGGAAGTTCGTGCGACTGAAGCCGGTGTGGTCAACCGCTTGCAGATTCATACCATCGGTGGCGTGATCCCGCCGGGCGCTGTCATTGCGGAGATCGTGCCGCAGAGCGATGAGTTCGTGATCGAATCAACCCTGCAAATTTCCGACATCGATCGTGTTGTTGAAGGCCAGGAAGTGATGATCCGGCTGTCGGCCTTCAGCACCAAGACCGTGCCGCGACTGAGCGGCACCGTGCTGAGCATTTCTGCCGACAGCATGGCCGATCAGGCCACGGGTGCGCGTTTCTACACGGTACGCATCGGGCTGGATCCCGAATCACTGGCTGCATTGGAAGGCATGGAGCTGGTGCCCGGCATGCCGGCCGAAGCCTTTATTGCGACCGGTTCGCGCACGTTCCTGCAGTACCTGATGAAGCCGCTGTCCAACTCGGTAGCGCGCAGTTTCAACGAAGACTGAGCCGTGATGAACCGAACCCCTGTTTCCCTGCTGTTCTGTTCTGTGCTTGGCGCAGTGCTTGGTGCCGCGCTTGGTAGCGGCATGCTGTACGCCGCCGAGCCGACAAACGCTGCCGTTGTTGCCAACGGCAGTACGCTGGAAGAATTTTTTACGGCGGCGCTCGACTACAGCCCCGAGTTGAATATCGCCCGCGAACGCTGGAACATTTTGTCCGCGCGCAAAGATCAGACCAATGCCCAGCTGCTGCCGCAGATCAGCGCCAGTGCGAACGTGTATGACAACACCCGTACTGCATCCGGCGCCCCGGAAACGACTTTTACCGGCGAGCGCTATTCCCTGCAGATGAGCCAGGTTCTGTTCAACTGGAGCGCCTTTGCCGCGCGCGGCCAGGCTTATTTGCTGGAAGACCAGAGTGAAGCCGAATACTACGCGCAGCTCGCAAAACTGCTGACAGACGTGGCCGACCGTTATCTCGGCGTGCTGCAGGCGGAGGATGGGCTGAACTCGATCAATGCAGAAAAGGAAGCGATGGCCAATCAGGTGGCCCGGATTCAGCGCATGTTCGATCTGCAGCTGGCCCGCGTTACCGATCTCTATGACGGCCAGGCCCGCCTTGCCGGGATCGAGGCCGAACGGGTTGCTATCGAGAGCCGCTTGGCTCTGAGCCGCGAAGCCTTGCGTGGAATCACGGGTCTTGAAGCCGGCGCCCTGGCGCGACTGCCCGCAGAAATTACCGTGCCGCCACTGGACGGCAGCATGGATGAGTGGCTGGAGCGTTCGCGCAACAACAACCGTTCGATCGAAGCGCGCGCGCTGGGCTTGCAGGCTGCGCAGAAACAGGTGTCGCGGCAGCGCGGCGCCCATCTGCCCCGCGTGTCACTGGTCGTCCAGCGGCAGCAGACCAACATCGGTTTTGACAACGCGCAGCAGCCTCGCGCCGACAGCAACTACATTGGCATCGATTTTACGGTGCCGCTGTATGCAGGCGGCGCGGTGCGTGCCGGCGTGCGCGAAGCACAGAGCCAGCGCAACATTGCCGAGAGCGAGTTGCGGCAGGCCGAGCTGGAAATTGTTCAACAGACGCGCACGGCGTTTTTGCAGGTGAAAGCAGGGGAGGCGCGCATCGAGGCCGGTCGCGTGCTGGCGGAATCCACCGACACTTCCTATACGGCGATGCAGCGCGGTTTCGACCTTGGCACCGTGACCAGCGTAGACGTGCTTAACGCGCTGCGCGATCGCTTCAGAGCCGAACGCGAATTGCAAACTGCGCGTTACGACCACATCCGTTACACGCTGGCGCTGCGCCGCGATGCCGGTGTGCTGACCAGCGAGGACATCCGCGCCGTCAGCAACTTGCTTAACGTGCGGTAGGCCGTTTCAGTCCAGCAGTCGTCCGGCCCTGTCCCGCGCCCACTCCTTTAGCGAACCTTGTAATTCTGCCGCCGTGTAGCGGTAGAAGCCTTCCGCTGCGCTGACTTCCTTGCCCAGCGTCAGGCTGCGCAGCCGGTTCATTGCGGTAACGATGTCGCCGTAATTCTTCTGTTCCAGCTGACTGCCATAGCACGCGATTGCGCGTTGTTTGGCTGGCAACACAGCCGTAATGTCGACCAGACAGTTGACCGGGCTCTGCGTGGCGATCTCATATGCGACGGCTTCCAGCGTTGGATCGGCAACGCGTTGCAACGCGGCCCACACGAGCAGCGAGGTGGCGCGGTGGTCGGGATGCAGTTCAAACACGCCGGGGAAGAATACGGCGCGTGGTTTGTGGGTGCGGATCAGCGCGACTACCTTGGTAACAAGCTCCGCAGTAAGCAGCAGTTGGCGGTCGCCCTGCTCGAGAAAAGCCACCGAATGAATGCCGAGTACCTGCACGGCCTGCTGCGCTTCCTGTTTGCGGATCGCAACGAGATCGTGCTGCGTGCCGCCCAGCGCGCCATCGGTCAGCACCACGAGGTGCACCGCGATGCCGGCCTGTGCAGCAAGGGCAATGCTACCGCCCATGCCGAAACTTTCGTCATCCGCATGAGGTGCGAAAACGAGCCATGGACCTGCAACTGCCGGGAGTGGCGTGGCGGTGTAGGGAGCTATTTGCGCTTCGTCGAGTTTCATAAGCCATTCTTCACAAAGAGTCGGTATCGCCGGGCATCAGCCACCAGCGGTCCTGCAATTCTTCCGGGGGCGGACCCACTGTCCAGATGTTCGCCGGAGTTGTGATCGGCAATGGTTGTGTTGTCGTCACGTCGGTGCCGAAGCGGGCAATGTCAGGTGCGCTGCACCAAGTAGCGAGTTTGCGGCACTGCCCGCGCCATGTCGCTGCCTGCGCTGCGCGGATCAATTGCGGCATATGGCGCAGCGCCCCAATCGCATCCATCAGCAGCACGCGCTCCGCTTCTTGCTTCAACACACACAGGCCAAGTGGCGCACCGGTGAAGCGGCGCTGGAGCAAGAGCAGTGTGTATTGCTCCTGCGGATGCTGCAGGTAGCGCCACTCGACAAAGGCCGCGTCTTTGCGCACGACAATGCGCTCACCAAGATCGGCGCGCAACTGGCCCCACACGGCATTGAGTGCCGCACGATGCTGCGCCAGATTGCCGGCATCGACACATATGACCTTCTGTAACAGCGGCTGCCGCGGCGGCGCCGTCAGGTCCCAGTTCAGCTCCCACATGCGGCCGACCGGCGCGTACAGTTGCAGATGTTCTGCCAGGGCCAGATGACGGTCGCTGGGAAATCCGTAGCCCAGCAGATACGGTTGTTTGAACCCAATGTACTGTTCGAGAAACGCGCTGCCGGCAAGAAAGAAGGGGCTCTGTTTGCGCACTGCTCCCCGTACAGCAGGATCTACCATCACATCAACGATCTGCATCGCGGTTGCCGCCTTGCCTTTGTAATAGATGTCGGCCCCCATGCCACCGTAATGACAAACCAGTGCGCCGTCGCGGTACACACCGACTGCGCCACTCTCCATGCCACTCTGCGGGCGGCGATATTTCCAGTCCCACAGCGCAGCCGACATGTCCTTGTTAAAGATGTTCTGAAACAGGCTGCGCATCGCCGGCGCATCGGTGGCATCAAGCTGGCGCGCGGTCAAGGTACTGACGCCTGGCTGCGCATCCATCAGGGCAGCCATTTGTGCGGCAAATCGACCAGCCCGCGTGCGAGTCCCTTCTGTTCGACATTCAGTTCAGCTGCCTGCACCACTGCTTCGTAAATGTGCAGGCCCTGCTCACACATCAGGTACACATCGATATTGTAGTTGCCTTTCAGCAGCGGAAATTTCGGAAAGCTGACATGCGCCCGACCGTAGCCAAGCGCATTGACGTGCAAGGAGATGCCATCGTTGACCGAGCCCAGGCTGGACAGAATGCGTCCGTCACCACCCGTGAAGGCAATACCAATGCTGGGTAGCGGCACGTTGCTACCGGGTTCGAAGCGCACGACAACATCCAGCGTGCTGTGGCCGCTCAGCACCTTGTGCGCGCGCGCGGTCTTGCCGTCTACCGTGACGGCGATATCCATAATGTGCGGCATTTCGCCGGGCATGGGTGTGACTGGTATGGCAGGCGTCTCAGGGGCAGCATCCGTTTCCATGTTTTCTGCGCGCGGAGCCTGCATGCGCAGAAACTCACCATATTCGGTGATAACTGTAGCAGGAGCGCCTTGGGCGCGAATGCGACCTTCGTCGATCCACAGCACGCGGTCGCACAAGGCCTCGACCTGATACAACGAGTGCGAGCAGAAGAAGATGGTCTTGCCGGCGCGTTTGAAATCCATGATGCGGTCAAAAGATTTGCGCGCGAACATGCCGTCACCGACCGACAGCGCCTCATCGATAATCAGGATGTCGGGGTCGATGTGGGTTGCGATTGCAAATGCGAGGCGCACGAACATACCGCTTGAATAGGTTTTGACCGGGCGGTGGATGAACTCTTCAATGCCGGAAAATTCGACGATCTCACCATAGATCGCATCGGTTTCGCTCTTGCTCAAACCCTGAATCGAGCAATTCAGGTAAATGTTGTCGTGCCCACTCATTTCCGGGTGGAAGCTCGCGCCAAGCTCCAGCAGCGCTGCGACACGACCCTCAATGTGCATGGTGCCTTCCGATGGCTGCAAGGTATTGGCCAGGATTTTCAGAAGGGTGCTCTTGCCCGCACCGTTTTTGCCGACCACGCCGACCACTTCGCCATGGCGCACGTCAATGCTGATGGCGCGCAGTGCGTAGTATTTCTGGTGGTGCTCCTTGCCGCTGAAAATTTCCTTCACGCGGTCGAAGTCGTGGTTGTAGAGCCGGTAGAACTTGGATACATCCTTGAGCTGGATAATGGCTTGCGTCATCACAGCACCTCCCGCACATACGGCAGACTGCGCCGAAAAATTGCCCAGCATGGGCCGAGCAGCACCAGCCACAGGCCGAACAGACGCGCAATAGCTTGCCAGTCGAGGGTCGTGGTATCGACCACGGCATGGATAACCGCGACAAGATCGGCGAAGGGGTTCAGCCATAGCCACTGCTGCATACTTTCCGGCAGCATGTTGGGGAAATAGAGAATCGGTGTGCTGTACATGAGCAGCATCAGCACGAAGGGCAGGGCTTGGGCGAAATCGCGGAGAAAAAGCCCCAAAACAGAAAAGAGCAGCAGCAGCGGCAGGAGCCATAGCAGCAGCAAGGGCACGACGACTAGCGACTGCAGCGCCGCGAGCGGGCCAAGAAACGCCAGCACTACCGCGCTAAACACCAAGACATGCACCAGTGCCGGAATTGCCAGGATTAGCACCGGCAGCAGCTCCACCGGAAACGGCGTGCGGCGGTACAGCGCACTGAATTCGCGGAAGAGATTCGCTGAGCGCGTCAGCACTTCGCTGAGCAGGAGCCAGGGCAACATGCCGATGAGCATGTATTCGAGAAAGCCATTGCCGCGCTCGATGCGCATGCCGTAGACAATGTCGAACAGGAACCAAAAGCCGAGTACCTGTAGTGCCGGCTGCAGTAACGGCCACAACTTGCCGAGCATCGTGCCGGAGGTACGGTTGACCAGATCGCGCTTCACCAGCATGCGCAGCAGCGAAGCGTGGGTCACGCAAGCCCGCAGCGGCACCAGCAGACCGTCGCGTATATCTTGGGCAAATCGGATCACAAAGTTCACTGCGCCAGCTCTTCTGCGTTTATCACAATCTTTGTGACCGGAATGGTTTGATAGGGATTGATTTTCAGCACCCGCGGTCTGTCAGCAAATGAGTTGATCTCGACGATTTCCGCATACGCCGTGGTTGGCTCATTATCCGGGGTCTGCCGCTGGTACGCCATGATCGAGTAATGGTTGGTGACACGACGACTGTTTAGCCAGGGGCGCAACTCCGCCATGCGCTCGGCCGGCACCAGTTGCGCGACATCACCGTTGCCGAGAAACTCATGGTCTTCGCGCCAGGCCACTATGGTGTCGATCAGTTCTTCGTCCAGACCCGGCAAGAGCCGCATCGCTTCGACCGTGGCGAGGTTCAGGTTGACGAGATCGCTGTCGCCGTAGAGGGTAAAGGCTGCATCGAGCTCAACATCAGCAAAGATTGCGCCGAAACCGCGAATTTCCAGAATCTCCTCAACCGTTTCCATGCGGCCGTTGCGCGCCTCGTAGGGCAGTTCCTGCTCGCCGTAATACTCGCTTTCGGCGCCCGTGGGGCTGGGCTGTGCGTTCAGGTCCAGCCAGTCGGCCCAAGCCGACATCAGCTCGTCGAGTTGGTCGGTATCCACATCTTCACCTAGTTTGTATTCGAGCATGGCACGTAATCTTGGCCGACTGATCTCGGTGAGGTTGATCTTGCCGGCATGATCCTGGATACGCACGACAATATCGTCAGCCTGGGGCCAGGCCAGTTGCAGCTCGGCACCCCGGTAGTTGCGGTAGCGCGGATTGACCGGGTTCTTGAGCTGTTCATCAATGCTCAGGACCGGGGGATCCATTACGTCCAGCATGATTTCCATTTCCGCCTGGTTCAGCGCTGCGAGCTCGTTCGCCCAATTGCCCAGATCCTCTTGATGAAACTGCGCAACCCGGGCAGAGAGCCGGTTCTGGCCGGCCAGCACCGTAACCAGAATGGTCAGCAGCGTAATCGTCCACAGGGTGATGATGAGCACAGCGCCGCATTCTTTCTGGCCCAGTTGTTTGTGGAATTGTTGCTGGCGAAGATGCCTGTGAAGTTGCAGACGCTGCATATCAGTTTCCTGGCGCCACAGGAGCAATTTCGACATGCTGCCAACTGCGGATCGGCGCAACAATGTCGAGTTCGGGCTCACCCGCGTCTTCATCAAGCGGCGTCAGCAGCACATGCACCGCCAGCGGCAAGCTCTGCTGTTCAGTACCATTCCACTCCTCCAGCCACTCCTTTTCGTCCGGATTGCGCTGCAGCAGATACCGAAAGGTGGCGCGGTACCCGGGCAGCAACTGTACGGGCTCCAACGCGTCGAAGCGCGCAGTTGGATTGTCGGTGAACGCGGGCGTCAGCTTGAGCATGAGTCCTTGTTCGTCATCCGATACCAACTGCCAGGCTGTCAGTCCGGTGCGGCGCTGCGGTGATACGGTTGATACAAAATTGAGCACGTCATCGCCGCCCTCAAAGTAAACATGGCGCGACAGACGTTCGTTGTCGATATAGGTATGCGGAAACGCCCCGAGTAGCGCGCGCTCCAGTTGCAGCACAACCAGCGTCTTGTCGAGAGTTGCATCGAGCCCCGAGGTTTCGTTCTGCCAGTCATTAACGACGGCGTAGACTCCCGCGCTCAACATGCCCAGCAGCATAGCCGTCAAGGTCATCGACAGCATCATCTCCAGCAAGGTGAAGCCGCGCGCCGCGTTCGGGTTAAGCAGGTGGGGATGCGTGCGGTTCATTCCGGCAGATCCAGTTCCACCCAGTAGGCACCACTGGCTATGACTGCACCGGATTCATCGCGCAGCTCGTAGCCGCGCAACTTATGGGTGGTGCCCAGCAGGGCGCGCTCATCAGGAACGTCGAGTTCAATATCGGCATCAAGCTGCATACCGGGGACTTCTACCGCAAGCAACAGTTCGCCGCGCGTGTCGTCGAGCTGTGCCTGATTGATCAGGCTGCGCACTTCGGTGGCGCGAATCAGCGCATCCTCTGAACGCCACGCCAGGCGCTTGTTGCCGCCGATGACGGCGAACAGGCCGCCCAGCGCCATGCCGGTGATTGTCAGGGCGACCAGCACCTCGAGCAGCGTGAAGCCGCGCAAACTGTTATTCCGCTGCATCGGGCTCTTCTCCGTTGTATGCGGTGGTGATGCGGCCGGTAATCGGGTCGACACGGATCAGAGCTGAGCGTTCGTCGCGGCTGAACCCGAGCCGGCCGCCGGTGCTACCGCCTTGCGGAAAAAAAGTCACGGCAAGTTCGCTCATTGCTTCGGGCGCTTGGCCGAGTTCATCCTGATAGCTCAGCGTGAGGTCTTCGCTCACCCAGTGCGCATCATTGTCACCCGTCTCTACGGCTTCGAGCTGGTCTTCATAATCGGAAGCCCGGGGATCAAGCGTGAACAGGGTGGCGGTTTTGGGCGCACCTTCGACGATGGCCATGCGGCGCGCAAAGGTGAGCGTAGCGGCGGCGCGGCGCACCTCTGCCCTGAAGGCGCTGTTATCGGTAAGGGCAAGGTTGGGGGCGATCAGGCCGGTGGCGATGGCGATAATCGACAGCACCACCAGCAGTTCCAGCAGTGTGAAGCCTGTGCAGGCCGCTGGTGCTGGTTTATTGCTCGATGTCGGCGTCATCGCCCTCACCGCCCGGCGCGCCGTCGGCGCCCTGGGACAGCAGGTCAAAATCCTTGTCGCCGGGCGTGTAGACATAGTCGTTGCCCCAAGGGTCCTTGGGTACGACATCATCACGGATGTACGGGCCGCCCCAGATGTCGCGGCCCGTGTCGTTTTCAACCAACCCTTCCATGCTGCGCGGATAACCGCCGATATCAAGCCGGTAGTTGTCGAGCGCGGTGGCCAAGCTATCCATCTGCGTCTGCGCGGCCGATACCTGCCCCTTGCTGATATTGCCGAACAGCGCGGGGCCCACCAGCGCTGCCAACATGCCCAGAATGACCATGACGACCAGAAGTTCCATCAGGGTGAAGCCGCGGTGCTTGTTGATATGGGGGTTCATGCTGTTTTCCTCGCTATGCCTTCTTCACCAGGGCAGGGTTCACTCACAAGCCCGCTTCGCGCAACAGATTGGACACGTTGGTGAAGCTGGCGCGGAATTCCTGTAACTGCGCATTGTCGCTGCCGTCACCACGGATAATCTGCGGGCGCAGGATGATGAACAGTTCGCGACGTTCACTCTTGATCTGCTGATAAGAGAACAGTCCGCCCAGCACGGGAATCTTCTGCAGATAGGGCACACCGGAATTCTGGTCCGAGCTGTCGTCCTGAATCAAACCGCCGAGCGTAATGGTCGACTGGTCTGACACCACGACGGTCGTGGTGATTTCCTGATTGGTGAAGGTTGGGTTGCCCGCGACACCGCCGGCACCGGCTTCCTGGATCGACGACAGTTTCTGGACGATCGCCAGATTTACGAAACCATCGGCATTGATGCGCGGCGTAATGGTCAGCTCGATACCGACATCCTTGTAGGAAATATTCTCGCTGGTCACACCGTTGCCAACCGTGGTCACGCCGTTATTAACCGGCACTTGCTGGCCCACCTTGATCGCGCCTTCCTGGTTGTTGGCGGCGAGCAGCGTCGGCCGCGCGAGTAACCGCACTTCGTTGTCCTGCGCAATCGCCTGCAAGGTTGCATCAATGACGGCCGAACCATCCATGAAGGTACGCGTCAGTACGAGGCCGGAGCCCTGATTAGCCAAACCGCTTGCAGGAGCAATCAGACCAGTAGGCAAGAAGCGCCCCGTGAGTCGCGCCGGGCCGGAGGCCGCATTGGCGGATACCCGGGTCCAATCAATGCCGAACGCAGTGCCATCGGTCAACGTAACCTGGCCGATCACTGCATTGATCAAGACCTGCAAGGGCACCGTGTCGAGCTCGCTGATTGTGGTCAGCAGCTGGCGATATTCGCGCGGTGAGGCAAGCACGAGCAGGCTGTTGGTATCTTCATCCGCCACAATGGTGACGGAAAGATTGGCGGAGACGACGCTTTCTTCATTGGCGGCGGCTCCTGTTGTCACACTGAATCCGCCAAAGGGGCCAACCAGCGTATTCTGTTGCTCGTCTTGCGCGATGCGGGTAAGGAGCGGACCCTGCGCTGCATTTTGGGCAGCCGCTTCCGCCTCCGCGTCTTCCTCATCACCGAATACATTGATCAGCGTTTCTGCCAGCGTCGTTGCCGTGAGATTCTTCACGCGGTAGACAAACAACTGCTCACCTTGCTCCTGGCTCTCGCCATCAAGAACACGCACCCAGCGCGTGACTTCGTCGAAGCCGCGCGCGGCTGGCGCGATAACCAGCACGGCATTGATACGCTCAAGTCCCAGCACCTGGTACGAACTCTGTTCACCTTCGATCAGCGTCAGAATTCCTTTCAGTTCCTCTGCCACAGCAGTCGCTTGTGAATTGACCAGGGGGTAGAGCTGAATGCCCTGATTGAGGAAGGGATCATCGTCAAGCACGTCAAGCAGCGCATTGATGCGTTCAAGTTGCTGCGGCGACGCGTAGATGCCCAACAGGTTGGCCGGGCCAAGACGGGTTACTGAGCCGCCGGGTTGCAAGAGCGGATTGATGATCGCTTCCGCTGCCTCGATGGAAATATACGTCAGCGGTGTCACCTGCAGCACTTCGGAAGAAGTGGCGTCGCCAAGCGTGTCAGGCAACACAATCTCGGCAGGAATCGCTGACGCATTCACCGTGAACCTGTACACGTTGCCGGCCTGTTCGATGCTGACACCGGCGTTGCGTGCAAGCAGGCGCATCAACGGCCAGATGTCGGCGTAGCGCAGCGGATTGTTGGCCGAAGTGCGCAGGCTGACGCGCGTATTGATGGTCGGGTCGAGGATCATGTTCAGGTTCAGCACCGCGCCGAGCTGTTCGAATACAACGCGCAGGTCTTCCTGCTCGTAGTTCAGCTCTACTACATCGTTCGCCGGCGGCTGCACAACTGGAGCGTCTTCGACAAAACGGCCCAGCTGGATTACGCGCCCATCGCGGTTGATGTCAGCAATGTTTTCTGCGCGGGTATCCGCCGCAGCTTCTGGCTCAACGATCACTGCTGGTGCTGCCGCCGTAGTAGCGTTGCGGTTTGCGGCGGCAGTTGTCGAAGCCTCCGGGGCGTTCGTGCCCAACAGCGAGGCGCACCCGCCGGTCGTTATCAACAAACCTGCCAGCGTCAGACGCAGCAATACGACCGGCGTGGCGAGCGCGCCAAAATTAAACTTGTTCATACCACACTCCGGACGACGGCTCACAGGAAGCTCCTTCAGAAATCCACGGTATTCATGCTGAACACGGCTGACAGCATGATGACTATGATACTGCCCACCCCAACGCCCAGCAGCACGATCAGCGTCGGTTGCAGCGCGTTGACGAGCCGTGTCATCTGGTCGCGTACCTGACTGTCAAAGGTGCGGGCCAGTTTTTTGAGAATGCTGCCGGTGCGACCCGACTCTTCGCCGACAGTCACCAATTGATGCAGCAACACAGGGAATTGTTTGGTCTTCGCCAGTGACACGCCGAGTCCTGCGCCGCCGCGCACATCCTCTTCCACCTGCTTTAAATGATGTATCAGCTCTTCATTGGTGATCACGTCGCGTGCCACGCGCAAACCCTTGATCAGCGGAATGCCGGCGCCAAGCAGTGCGCCCAGGGTGCGGGCGAAGATTGCCACATCCTTGTACAGCAGCACGTGGCCGATGAGCGGCAGGGTCAGCAGCCATTTGTCTTTGGCGCGTTTGCGGGCACTGTCGGTGTCGATCCAGCGCCAGCCGTACACGCCGAGCGCGACCAGCGGGAGCAGGACCCAGCCGTAATATTTGATGAACTGGCTCAGGTCGAGCAGGAACTGCGCAGAGCTGGGGATGTCGGAACCCACATCCTCGAACATTGCGGTGAACTGTGGCACAACGAAGATCAGGAGCAAGCCAACCGAGACAATGCCGACGAACAACAGAATAAAGGGGTACATCAGCGCGGCCAGAATCTGTTTGCGCGTCTCCTCGGTGCTCTCGAGGAAGTTGGCGAGATCGGGCAACAGCTGATCAAGAATGCCGCCGGTTTCACCCGCACGCACCATGTTGAAATAGAGGCGTGAAAACACTTCCGGCCGCTGCTCCATGGCATCCGCCAAGCTCTTGCCTTCCTTCACATCGCGGCGAATGGAGGCCACCAGCCGTTTCATATGTTCTTTCTCTGTGATGCCTTCGAGCAACGACAGCGCCTTGTCGAGCGGCACGCGCGCTTCAACCAAGGTGCACAGCCCGTTGGTGAAATCGACAAGGTCCGCGTTGCTGATCTTCGAATCGCTGCGGCTCTGCACCTGCCGGCTTGTGACCTTGATGCGGATGGGCACAAGTCGGCGTGCCTGCAATTGTGCCACGGCTTCGCGCTCAGACTCGGCGCTGACCTGGCCGCTCGTCATGTTGCCCTGCGCATCGCAGGCCTGGTAATGGAAGTAGTGAATGCTCATATCGCGCGCGTCACCCTGACCACTTCTTCCGGCGTGGTGAGTCCCAAGCGCAACTTGCTCAGCGCGTCTTCGCGTAACGTCAGCATGCCTTCCGCTTCCGCCTGTTTGCGGATGACGTTGGCATCGGCGCCGCTGGTGATCAGATGGCGGATTTCATCGGTGAGCATCAACAGTTCATACAGCCCCACGCGGCCACGATAGCCGGTGCCGCCACAGCGCTCGCAGCCACTGCCGCGCTTGATCAGCGGGAAATCGTTTTTGTTGACGTTGAGGACCAGCGCTTCGTCGGCGGTCATCGCGGCATCGTGTACGCAGCCGGTACAGACGCGGCGCACAAGGCGCTGAGCCTGAATCGCAAGCAAGCTGGAGCTCAAAAGATAACTTTCGATACCCATGTCCTGCAGGCGTGTAACCGCGCCGGCGGCATCGTTGGTGTGTAGCGTTGAGAACACGAGGTGGCCGGTCAGCGCAGATTCGATCGCGATCTCGGCGGTTTCGTGGTCGCGGATCTCGCCGATCATCAGGATGTCCGGGTCCTGGCGCACGATGGAGCGCAAGCCTGAAGCAAAGCTGAGGCCGATGTTCGGGTTCACTTGAATCTGGGTAATGCCGTTGAGCTGATACTCCACTGGATCTTCCACGGTGACGATCTTGTGCGTCTCGTTGAGGATTTTTTCCAGCGTGGCATACAGCGTCGTGGTCTTGCCGCTACCTGTCGGACCTGTGATCAAAATCAGGCCGTGCGGCTGGGTGATCACGCGTGCGTAGTTGCGCAGGACATTCTCCGGCATGCCGAGGTCGGCAAGGTCGATCGACAGATCGCTGCGATCAAGAATACGCAGCACAATGGATTCGCCGAGCACACCGGGCAGCGTCGATACGCGCATATCGAGGTCGCGTGCGCCAACCCGGTAGTCGATGCGGCCGTCCTGCGGCAGGCGTTTTTCGCCAATGTCGAGCCGCGCCATCAACTTCAGGCGCGAGGCCACGGCCGACTGGATCTTGACCGGCAGCCGTTCAATACGAGTCATGATGCCGTCTACACGGCAGCGGACTTCGAGATAGTTTTCATTGGGTTCGAAATGAATGTCGCTGGCATTGAGGTCCAACGCCCGCGCGAACAGATGGTTGACGAGGCGGATGATCGGCGCCTCCGAATCCATGTCGGCGAAATCTTCGTCTTGCCCCAGCACGGCGAAACTATCGTCGGTATCGGCAATTTGTGGCGACAATTCCGCACGCCAGTGCTTGATCAGCCGCGCCACCTCTTCAGCACTGCCGGCGCGGAAGGTCACGTCGTCGCTCACCACAAAGCGCACTTTCGACCGGAAATCGATCGGTGGCAGCTGGGTGTACACCAACAGGCCGGTGGTGGCGAAATCCAGTGCTGGCGCAATGCCGGCCGGTTCCAGCAGTTGGCTGAACACGGGCAGGGTCAAGGCGGGCAACAGTATGGCGCTCATGGTTGCATTCATCCTGCCCGGCTGAAGCCGACAACCGTGATGCTGCCGGTGAACTGGCGGCGGTTGCGCGCGATGCTGAGCGCAGCGATATGCAGCCGTGGGCGTAACGCTTGCAGTGCGTTCAGGAACGGCAGTATCTGCCGCTCTTCCAGCGTGAAGCTCATCTCCTGTGACACCAGCAGCCACTCACCGGCATGGTCGTAAAGTGCGACCGGGGTTTCGCGCACAGTAATGCCCGCCTGCTCCACTGCCTGGCGCAGCGCACGCTGTACGCTGCTGCCGATCAGGTTGGGGTTATCGCCTGGGAAGACCCAACTTTCGAAATCGGCGATCTCGGCCTGCTTCAGCGTTTCGCGCTCCATCCACTGGTCCTGCTCCTGGATCAGCGTTTGGTAACGCTCGATGCGTTCTTCCAGCAGCGCAATGTCTTCGCGACCCTGGCGGTAAAAACCATACGCCATGGGCAACACGCGCACCACCAGCACCAAAGCAACCAGTACGCCTGCGAGCACCGCCAATTTTTTCAGGTTGCTAGTCATCCTCAGGGTTCCACCACGGGATATTTCTGTTCATAGCCCGGGAAGTCGACACCGCTGACATTGAAGCGGATGCCAAAGCGCTGATCGCCACCTGTACTGTCGCCACCCGAACTGCTGCGACTCTGGCCCACGTTGTAGAAGTCTTCACGCTCAGCAAGCTGTTCGATCAGCAGCGCAGGGTCCTGCGCGAAGCCAGTGATGTCGACCTGCCCCTCGTCGATTTCGAACGAGGACAGCGAGCTGTCGATTAATTCATTCAGGGTCAGCAAAATCTTGCCAACATCCTGACGTGGATACTCAGCGACGGCACCCCATGCGTCTTCCATCTGGTACACCGCGGCCTGACTCTGGCGCGCCTGTGTCGATTCTTCGCGGAGTTCCTGGCTGTTGTATTCGAGGAGTTGGATTTGCACCCAGTTGTTGAGGAAGGGCAGGAGCAACACGCCAACCAAAACCCCTGCAGCAACCTTCGCGATGCGGCGCTGGTTGTGCGCGATCAGGTCGCGCCCGGCTTTTTCGGTTCCGGCCGGGAAGAAACAGTAGGAGGGCTGCGCACGCAGGACCTCTCGCAAGCCGCGCCACAGTTCCTGACCGCTGGCACTGATTGTCGCTGGACCTGCCTTTGCCAATTCCGCTTGCCACTGCGCTGCAAAGGCATCCTGTTCCAGATCCACTTGCCGGATGCATAGCAGTGCGCGCACCGCACTGCGGGTGCAAGTGACCAGCGTGGCGTGGCGCGAGTCCTCGTCGATCAACACTTCGTCGCTCGTGTCCGGGCGGGTTTGCAGCAACGCGAGGGTTCTGGGCATCAGTGCAGCGAGGGACAGTCCTTGGTCACTGAAGGCGGTGAATAGGGCATCTGCCTGCTGCGCTGGGTACCACAGTGCCACGCCCTCGCCGTCGCCGCCGTGCAGTCCGAGCAGTAATGCGTCGTCATACGCCGGCACCAGTGAATGCGCTTGCAGTTTCAGAGCGGAGCGCAGCATCTTGTCGCCGGAAATGCCCAAGTTGAAGCGGGTCGCGGCAAAGTCCGCGGGAGGGAGTAGCAACAGGATCGACAGCGGCGACTCGCGGCCTTGCAAGAGGCTGCGGGCAGCCTGCGCTATCTGTTTGGGTTGAGGTTTGGCGCCGGGCTCGGTAGCCTGTCGGTACTCACCGCTGGCGGTATTGATCAACACACCATCGATCAGCACCAGACTGGCGTTGATCCGATCAAGAATTTCGCGATGTGCGGACGCGTCATACAGGGAGCGTATGGCTGTGCCGAGCTCCGGCAGCGCGAGTTTGTCAAAGGCGGCTCTGAGGGCGTTCATCGGAACCGGGTTAGGCCAGGATCAGCTACTGCGTTCCTTGGCGATCAGAAAGTCGACGATTTTCAGCATGTCGGCCTGCGAGGTGACCGAGTCGTTGACCGTTACCCGGTATTTACCGTTCACGATCAGGTTGGGCACACCGCGCACGCCGTAATCGCGCATCTTGGTGTCGGCCTGACGGACCCCTGAGGTCACCGTAAAGGAGCCCCATGCCTTGTCGAAATCAGCGGCAGCAACGCCTTGGGCAACAAACAGCTCACGGATGGCATCCTGCGTTTCAAGATAGTTGCCCTGCTGGTGAATTGCGCTAAAAGCCTGACTGTGGATCTTGTCGATAACACCCAATTCCATCGCTGCGAAATAAATCTGGGCATGGGTCTTCATCAGGTCGTTCCACATGCCGGGGCTGCGCACGAACACGACATCAGACGGAATCTTGACAACCCAGCTGTCTAAAAGGGGTTCGAAAGCGTAGCAATGCGGGCAGCCGTACCAAAAGATTTCGGTGACCTCGATTTTATTGGGGTCGACCGTGCGCACCGGCTCGGCAATGGTTTCGTAGTGGGTGCCTTCCAGATAGAGGGCGGGCTGGGCGGAGACCAAGGCCGCGCCGGAAAACAGCAGCACAAGGGCAACCAAGGTCTTGGCAAACAAAAAGTTGGAAAGTGTTTTCATAGAGATTCCCGTTTTTGATGGCTGGCATAGCCGAACGTCTATCAGGGGCGCCGAGTATGCCATCAAAAAGGGCGCCTTGGGCACCCTTTTTACCCCGGTTCCGCTGAATCCGGGCTGAACCCGGATGGGGTCAACGCAGGCCGGAAATAAAGGAGGCAAGGGCCGCAATTTCGGCGTCATTCAGGCGGGCAGCGTTGGTGCGCATAACTTCTGCTTCGTCATTCATCCGCTCCCCGGCGCGGAAGGCCTTGAGCTGCAATTCGGTGTATGCCGCGTCTTGGCCACTCAGCGCCGGGTAGCCGGCAGCATGGTTGCCCGCCCCGTTGGGGGCATGGCAGGCCGAGCAGGCGGCCACGCCGATACTGGCATTTCCAGCCCGGAACAGGGTTTCGCCCAGCTCACGTTTGGCCGGATCCACGGCACCTTGAGGTGCACTCTGGCTGGAGAACCAGGCGGCGATATCGGCCAGATCCTGGTCCGTCATGGCGTTCAGCATGCCGGTCATCAAAGGGACGGCGCGCGTGCCGCTCTTGATTTCCACCAGTTGCTTGGTCAAATAGCGCTCTCCCTGACCACCCAGTTTAGGGACATTGGGCAGCAGGCTGTCATTGCCGCTTGCGCCATGGCAGGCCGCGCAAACCGCGGTTTTTGCCTGGCCAGCCTGAGCATCACCCTGAGCCAGTGCAGTACTGGTCGCGAGGATGAGCAGCAAAGCGGACAGGGCAGTTTTCACAAAACTCTGGATGGTCACGTTCTTGGTGGTCACATTCTTGGCTGTCACAAGTTATTCCTGTAAGCGGGTTTGCCTATCTATCTATCATCCTATCATCAGCCTGGCTGGCGTTAGTGTCCCGAGGACTCCGATGCGGCTGGCACTGCGGGGGCCGTGTTACAATTCGGCCCGTTTTAAGCGGGCGAAGTATACCCTAACGCCCGATCCTTCCCCAAGTTGGCCAAGCAGGAATATCCGTGTCCGAACCCGCAGTTGGCGGTAGCCTTAACTACAATCTGGCGCGCTATCTGATCAGCGCCAGTACCCTTGAACAGTGCCCCCCTGACGAAGCCCGTGAAGTCGCTTTCGTGGGGCGGTCCAACGCAGGCAAGTCCAGCGCAATCAATGTGCTGACCGCCCAGACCAAGCTGGCTCGCACCAGCAAGACCCCCGGGCGTACCCAGTTATTGAACTATTTTGAAGTGGCCCCCCAGCGTTACATCGTGGATCTGCCCGGTTTCGGCTATGCCAAAGTACCCCTGGAAATGAAGAATCGGTGGCAGCGGCAGTTGGAGAAGTACTTACAGAGTCGACAATCCCTACAGGGCCTGGTGCTCCTGATGGACATACGCCACCCCTTCAAAGAACTCGACGAAATGCTGGTCCAGTGGTGCCATGACTCCGAGCTGCCACTGCACATCCTGCTAACCAAGTCAGACAAACTGAGTGGTGGCGCCGCCCGAGCCACCCTGCAAATCGTCCGCAAAAGACTTGAAACCTTAGGGCCAAATATGACCACCCAGCTGTTTTCGGCCCTGTCGAAAGAAGGCGCAGAAGACCTGCGAGCCAAACTGGACAGCTGGCTGGTCCCAGCAGAGACCGTCGAGGAAAAAACAGGGGGGTAAAAAGAAGCGGGCCCTAACCACAGGAGAAGGCAGTTAGGGCCCGGCAATTCCCGGTAAACCGGGAGTTATCTCAAACAGCAAGTTGGAAAATCGGGGAGAAAACCAGCTTGCTGTATCTTATGACTGTCAGCAAACCAAGAAGTTCATTCCTGTAGATAAAATTTTTACAGATTCGCTCGTTCCAACACTGACACAGCCGCCAACCATTAAAAGAATGGGCCGGCGTCAGTGCGCCTGATCCCAGTTATAACCTTGGCCCACATCCACCACCAGCGGTACCGACAGCGCGGCCGCCGACACCATGCGGAAGCGTACCCCCTCCTTCAATAATGGCAGGTCGGCCTCGGCCACCTCAAACACGAGCTCATCGTGCACTTGGAGCACCATTCGGGCATCAAGTTCCGCCACCTTCAGCCACTGGTCGATATCGATCATCGCTTGCTTGATGAGATCGGCAGCGGTGCCCTGCATCGGCGCGTTGATGGCGGTGCGCTCGGCGGCTTTTCTGAGCATTTGGTTCGACGCGCGGATGTCCGGTAAATACAGCCTGCGGCCAAACAGCGTTTCGACATAGCCGAGCTCGTTGGCCTGCACCCGCGTGTTATCCATGTATTCGCGCACGCCTGGATAGCGCTGGAAGTAGCGCTCAACATATTCCTGCGCTTCACCACGCCCAATGCCGAGCTGCTTGGCGAGGCCAAACGCCGACATGCCGTAGATAAGGCCGAAATTGATCGCCTTCGCGCTGCGACGCTGGTCTGTGGTGACTTTGTCTACCGTGATACCGAAGATTTCGGCAGCGGTGGCGCGGTGCACATCGAGGCCTTCAGCGAACGCATTCACCAAGCCCTTGTCGCGCGACAAGTGCGCCATGATGCGCAATTCAACCTGTGAATAGTCAGCCGACATCAGCACGTTGCCAGGATCGGGAATGAACGCCTGACGGATACGCCGCCCTTCTTCCGTGCGGATCGGAATGTTCTGCAGGTTGGGATCGGTGGACGACAGACGCCCGGTCGCCGCAATCGCTTGCTGGAAGGAGCTGTGAATGCGTTTGGTTTCAGGATGGATGTCGAGCGGCAGCTTGTCGGTATACGTGGACTTCAGTTTGGCGAGGCCGCGCTGTTCGAGAATCACGCGCGGCAGCTCATGGTTCTCGGCAAGCTCTTGCAGCACCGGCTCGGCCGTAGATGGCTGACCAGTTGCAGTTTTGCCAAGCACCGGACAGCCGAGTTTTTCATACAGGATTTTCTGCAACTGCGCCGGCGAGCCGAGATTGAATTCCTCGCCCGCCAGTTTGAACGCTTCACGCTCAAGCTCCTGCAAGCGCACGGCAAGCTCCTGGCTCTGCTTGCCCAGCACCTGCACGTCGACGCGAATGCCGTTTTGTTCCATGCGCGTCAGCACCGGCACCAGCGGGATTTCGAAATAGCGGTAGACCTCAGCGAGCTGGCCGGTTTGTTGCAACTTGTTCGTCAGAATGCGCTGCAAACGGAAGCAGTAATCGGCGCAGCTGGCCGACCACGCACCCGCTTGCGCAATGTCGAGCTGCGCAAAGGTAAGTTTGTTGCGGCCCTTGCCAAGCAATTCTTCCAGCAAGGGCAGATCAAGTTCGAGATGTTCTTTGCAAAGCCGCTCCAGGGTGTGTTTGTGCGCCACTGAATTGAGCACATAGGACTGCAGCATCAAGTCGTAGCGGCGACCGCGCAGGTTGATACCGTGATTCAACAGCACGTGGCTGCTGTGCTTGAGATCGTGACCGATCTTGAACAGCTCCTGCTTTTCCAGCGCGGGCTTCAACGCGGCAAGGACATCCGCAAGCGGCAGCTGCGCTTCCGCGCCCAGCATGTCGTGCGCCACGGGAATGTAGCTGGCGTGTCCTGCTGCATGACTCACCGAAATGCCGATGATGCGGGCGAGTTTGTAATGCGCGCTGTCGGTCTCAACGGCCAGCGCCATCAGCTTGTTTTTGGCGAGTGCGGCGGCGAGCACTTGCAATGCTGCCGCGGTGTTGACAATGTCGTAATAGACTTCGGTCGGTGCGGCAGGTTCAGGTTCGGTTGTTAATTCGGGCTGGGCAGTGCTTGTTGCAGTTGGAGCAGCCTGTTTGGCGGTGCTGGTATTTTTGCCTTCTGTTGCGCCTTCGCTTTCTTTCACGCTTTCGCTTTCCAGCTCCTTGACCCAGCTTTTGAACTCCAGCGTTTTGAAGAGAGCGAGCAACGCACTCTTGTCGGCCGGCTGATGTTTCAGCTCGGCCGGGCCGAACTCAAGTTTGACATCGAGCTTGATTGTCGCAAGACGTTCCGACAGCGCGAGCTTGTCGAGATTGCCGCGCAAATTTTCGCCGGCCTTGCCCTTGATGCTATCTGCTTTCTCCACCAGATTCGCCAGCGTGCCGTATTCCTGCAGCCACTTCACAGCGGTTTTTGGCCCGACCCCGGGCACGCCGGGGATGTTGTCGGACGAATCGCCCATCAAGGCGAGATATTCGACAATGCGCTCCGGCGGCAAGCCGAACTTGGCGGTGACACCGTCGCGGTCGAGCGTTTCGTTGGTCATCGTATTCAGCAGGGTGACGTGGTCGTTGACGAGCTGCGTCATGTCCTTGTCGCCGGTCGAGATCAGCGTGCGGATTTTCTGTTCCCATGCCTGTTGCGCCAGTGTCCCAATCACATCATCTGCTTCGACGCCATCAACGATCAACAACGGCAGGCCCATTGCGCGAATCAGTGTGTGGATCGGTTCGATCTGGCTGCGCAGCTCCTCCGGCATCGGCGGCCGGTGTGCTTTGTACTCTGGGTAGATGTCGTCGCGAAAAGTCTTGCCCTTGGCATCGAACACAACGGCAATGGGGCTGTCGGGATATTGCTTGAGCAAGCTGCGGATCATGTTGATGACGCCCTTGATCGCGCCAGTCTGCTGACCTCGGGTGGTCGTTAGCGGGGGCAGCGCATGAAAGGCGCGGAACAGATAGGAGGAGCCATCTACAAGAATCAACGGCACCTGGTTTGTTTCACTCACGGTGCAACTCCCAGGCAGGTGGCCAGCGTTGTGGCCAACGCCTTCATGTAGCCGATGTAGTCGCCACCATAAGTCGCCACGCCCTGACCCATCACATCTGCGGTAATGAGCCGCAACGCTGGCTGATCCAGCATTGTCAGCACTTCTGCATGATTGACGCCCGGTTCGACGAGCATGCAGGTGATTTGTTTTTGTTCCAGCTCAGCGCGCACCTTTGCCACCGTGCGAATGCCCGGCGCATTATTTTCACTGTCGGCCAGTGTCAGCGGTGGCTGCAGGTGGAGCGCGCGCTCCAGATAGCGCAGGGCATGGTGATAGACCGCCCATTCACGTTGGCCGGCGTCTGCGAAGCGCTGGCGAAGGTCGGTATCGAGCGTGTCGAGCTGGGCTTGAAAGCGCATCAGATTGTTACGGTACTGCCCGGCGTTCGCTGCATCGAGCTCCACAAGCGCAGCGACGAGTGCCGTGGCGATCAGTCGTGCATTGCGGGTATCCACCCATACATGTGGGTCGGGGTGGCCACTGACATCGATCAGGACAACACCGCTAAGCTCTTGCACCGCGATGACGTGTGCATCGAGCTCGGCAACCAGTCCGGCCAGCGGCCGCTCCAGCATGGGTCCGGTCCATAGCACCAGATCCGCTTCGGCCAAGAGCCGCCGCTCGGAAGGACGCAAGGAAACATGATGCGGATCCTGACCCTGTGCCCACACCAGCGCAGGTGTTGTTACGCCTTGGGTGATTTCCGCCGCAATCAGTTGCAGGGGTTTGATGCTGGCTGTGACCTGCGGAGCCGCGAGTGTTGCACGCATACCCAACAGAAGCAGCAGAAGGAACATCAGTGCCTTGGGTAAAAATACGGAGCCTTGTGTGGTGCCTATCGTCATGGAGGGGTGCAGAGTGCGGAAACAGCCGGGCGAATAAAGGATGCTATGATATACCACTCATACAATGCAGCGACATGCATGCACTTGGCGAACCACGAACCGGCTAATACCAGCAATCACTATTAGCAACCACTTTTAACAACCACTACCTGCGACTACTTTCCACAACTACCGCGACTACGCCACTTTGAAAACATCGCTTCTGCTAACTCCCCGCGCCCGCCCTGACGTGCTGCTCGATCTTCGCGGTATTGGTTATGCCGTCGGCAACCGTCACATCCTGCAGGACATTTTTCTGACCATCGCGCGCGGACAGATTGTTACCCTGATTGGACCCAACGGTGCAGGCAAAACTACACTCATCAAGATCGCAATGGGCTTGCTGCACCCGAGCGCGGGGCAAGTACTGCTGAACCCGGATCTACGCATTGGCTACATGCCGCAGCGCCTCGCGCTGGAAAGCACCATGCCGATCAGTGTCGAACGTTTTTTGAAACTGGCGGCACACGCGCACAAAGGCAATGTAGCGGCAACGCTGGCGGAAGTTGGCGCATCGGCGCTGCTGCACGCACGCCTGCAGGAACTGTCTGGCGGCGAACTGCAGCGCGTCTTGCTGGCGCGTGCACTGCTACAGAAGCCACATCTGCTCGTGCTCGACGAACCGACCCAAGGTGTGGACCTGAAAGGCCAGGCTGAACTCTACCGACTCATCATGCAGATCCGCGACCGGCACCAGTGCGGCGTATTGATGGTATCGCACGACCTGCATCTGGTGATGTCGGCCACGGATGAAGTGATCTGTCTCAACCAGCATGTGTGCTGCCACGGTCATCCGGAAAAAGTCAGCAACGATCCCGCTTACCTCGAGCTCTTTGGCAAGCGCGATGCGGAAACAATGGCCTTCTACACCCACTACCACACGCATCACCACGGCTTGGCCGGAGAAGTGATTCCTGATGGCGAGGCGGGCGAGTGATGGCGGATTTCATTCTGCGTGCGGTATTGGCCGGTTTGTTGTTAGCTGCAGTAGCTGGCCCGCTGGGCTGCTTCATCGTGTGGCGGCGCATGGCTTATTTCGGCGATACACTCGCGCACTCCGCATTACTCGGCATCGCCTTCGGCCTTCTCCTCGACATCAACATGCAACTGGCCGTTGTGCTCGCCTGCTGCGCCTTGGCCCTGCTGCTGGTGTTGATGGAAAAAAACAAGTCGCTTGCCAGTGATACTCTATTGGGGATTCTCGCGCACAGCTCGCTCGCACTTGGTCTTGTGATGCTCAGTTTCACCGCGGTGCAAGTTGATCTGGTTTCTTACCTGTTCGGAGATTTATTGACGGTAAGCATGCAAGAGTTGCTGTGGGTCGCGGGGGGCGCCATTCTCGCGCTTGCTACGCTGTTGCTGTTTTGGAGTCGGCTGCTTTCCATAACCTTGCATCAGGAGCTGGCACAAGTGGAGGGGCTCGATGTAACGCGGCTGCGGTTGTTGCTGATGCTGGTGGTAGCTGTGGTTGTTGCCGTGTCGATGAAGATTGTTGGCGTACTGTTGATAACTTCGCTGATGATTATCCCGCCTGCTACTGCGCGCCATTTCGCGCGATCGCCCGAACAAATGGCTGTCGGCGCTTCTCTCGCCGGCGCGCTCGCGGTCTGCGGCGGGATTACGGCGTCATGGTTCTGGGATACACCGACCGGGCCAAGCATTGTGGTAGTGGCAGCGTTGTTGTTTCTGCTCAGCGCCATGATGAAACCCCGCGCCTAAACTACTTATACACTTCCCAACCTTTTTTCCTGAAGCAAGCGCCTGCGGCGTTCGAAGCAGCGTAACCTCGCCCGCGCCAATCAATACCAACCAGCACAATTGCCTGCGCAAAAAAAACGGCGGGCTTGCGCCCGCCGCCATCTCTCATACGATCAGTCTAAATACGTCTAGATGTCCATCGTCACGCTGACAAAAGCACGCCGACCGAGCGGATCGTACGTTGCCCCGCCGCCGACATGCGTCGGTGCAGTCGGGAACGGGTTTACAGTCGGATCGCCTTTGTTCATCGGCGGTTCCTTGTCCAGCAGGTTCTCTATCCCCACGCGCAGCGTGTAGTTCTCGCCGAACTGGTAGTTACCCGACAACGCGAACAGATGGTAATCCGTCTGCACCCCACCGTAGTAACATGGGGCGCCCGTGGGGGCTGTGATACACGCAGCCGCCTTGATCTCAGGCCAGTACTGGTGCCGCAGCGACATACCCCAGTTGTCCTTGAAGAAGTTCAGTGTCGTGAAAAGACGGTAATCGTACCCTTGACACTGAATCTGCAACCCGCAGCCCTGCGTGCCTGACCAATCGCGCTCCGGTGCGACCGGCGAGTCCTGTGTCGTTGACTCGATGTTCTTGTTCGCCACGATGTTCACGTTGAGCCCGCCAAATGAAAATTGCTTGGTCATGTTGAACGCAATATCGACCCCTGCGACGGTTGCGAGCCCCGTGTTCGTGTAGGCGAGGTCGATGCCCGAGGCGTTGCCGCTGACGGGGTCCCGGAACAGCGCCACACAGCCGGGAGTGTTTGGATTGCCGCCTGGGTTCTGGGCGAGGCTAAAGCAACGTTGTTGGGTAGTATCCGAACCTTCTACTGCAATCATGTCGCTGATCTCGATCGTGTAGTAGTCCACCGTCAGGCTGATGTCCTCCATAATGCGTGCAGCAACACCGAGAGTGAACGTATCGGCCTGCTCTTCCCTGAGATTCGGGTTACCGAAGCTGTTCGCTGTACCTACGCCCCCGGCTAAGGGCTGCGAGTTTAGCGGACGGTTGTCGTAGTACTCGGCTGCGCCCGCGCCGCCCATAATCGCGCGGCAAATAGCCAAGGTTTGGGCGGCCTGCTGGGCGCCCGCGACGGCGACGTTAGTGCTGAAGGGGCCCGACGCGTTGCGCTGCGAGCACTGGTCACCGTAGACGCTTGCCCCAGCGCCGAAGACCTGGGTTCGTTCGAGGAACAACTCACCCAAGTTGGGGGCGCGGTGTGCCACGTTCCAGCCGCCGCGCACGCGATAGTTGGGTGTAATCGCCCAGTCGAGCAGCGCTTTGTAGGAAGCAAGGACCTTTAAATCCGGCATGCTCCAATCGGACGCGCGGGCACCGAGCTCGAGATTAAGGTGATTCAACAGGAACGGGCCATCCGCGATAATCGGAACCAGCAACTCACCGTAAGCCTCGCTGACATCGAACTTGCCTTCGCTATTCCCATTGGGAAACAGACCGCCGATGGTATCGACGAAATTCTGGTTCAAGCTTAGGTTGTCCGGCGCATATGTGAAGCTTGCCTCACGATAGGTGGTACCAACCGCGTACGACAGAGGCCCCGCATTCATCTCGAGGAGATCGCCCATCAAGTTGGCCTCATACACCGTCTGCGTAACCACATCCTGGTTCTTTAGGCTCGGCGAAATCGCTTCGACGCAGTCCGCCCCAGGTGCGAACACCTCGATGAGCGGCAGGCCGGTTTCGCACGTAGGGCTGCTCTCAGCAAAACCCACTCCGTAGGGGTTGGCATCGTACGTGAACCCACGGCCGAAGTTCGGCGAGGTGGCAATCGCTCGCCACTGCGACAGGCGGGCGGAGCCTTTCTGGATCACCAGATTATCCGTGCGGCCGGTCGAGACCGACGCGTCCCACGAATGCTTGCCGTCCGCCAGATCGCCCTCAAGACCGATGCTGAGCTGCATAATATTGGTAGTGCTCTCGGAACGGCGACCACCGCCTTCAGCCTCACGCATCCAATCTGGTGGGCGGTTCATCCACAGATTCTCTTGTGGCAATCGCCGAGTCGACATTAGCGCAACCATCTCGGGAGGTAGCGGAAATGCCTCAGACTCTGTGCAACCGATCTGTCCGTCAGCGTTGCAGTTCAACTGGAACCGGCCGCCGGGAAGATACGCGGGGTTGGTGACCTCAGCGCCATCGACGAGACCGTTGGAGTTGGTGTCGTTCCATGAGTTCGGTATGCCGCGCGTCACATCGCCCGCGTAGAGTGTCGTGCCAAAAGGAATTTCGGAGCCCCAGAGGCCGATGGTGTCGGCCGTAAGCGCGAGCTGCGTTTCAGTGTAGGTGCGCGCGAACATGCCCTGGCCCGTCAAGCGCAAGCTGTCGTTGATTTCGAACTCGCCCTTTGCGAACGACGACATGCGCTCGAGTGGTGTTGATGTCCAGCCCCACCAGGTGTTCTCTTTGATCCTGCCATCTGGCTGAACGATGCGGTACGGCAAGCCCGCGAAATTGCCATAGTGATCGCCGCTGGTAGGGCCCAGCGGGCCTGTATACCGATAGGCGCCCGGCGCACCCGAACCCGACTGGAGTCCCGTATACACAGTGCCGTTAAGCCCCCGGTTCAGGAAAAAGTTGGTATTGTTGGATACACCAAGCAGCCCGTTTGTAGGAGACTGCGGGCAGTTGGCGGTAGGCGTGGTCGCGTTCGGATTGGCCGCCGGCGTGCATGGCAGCGCCCGGTTGAACAGCGCGTTGACGGCGTTCTGGTTAGGAAGATTGTTGGGTACTGCCGGAGCGTAAGGCGTGCCAGGGATGTTGGTGATGTACGTATCTGAGCCGAAGAACGTACCACCGCCGGAGCCGGCGCCAGGGTTGGCCGCGTCCTCGATTCGCCAGTCCCGCATCCATGGGTGTCCTGTGCCGCGCGTGGACCGCTCAATGCCGAGCATGACGTTGCCGCGGTCGCTAGTGGCACCAATGAGGCCGGAAAACATCTTTTCCTGACCGCCGCCGTCGAAGGTGTCGCCGTAGCGGGCCTCGAATGAGGCGCCCTCGAAATCGTCCTTGAGGATGAAGTTCACGACGCCGCCAACGGCGTCTGCGCCGTACACTGCCGAGGCGCCACCTGAGATGATTTCCACCCGTGAGATCGCCGCAGACGGGATCATGTTGGTGTCAACAACCATCGTCGGGTTGATCGGCTGGCCGCGCCTGCCGTCGACGAGGACGAGGTTACGGTTGGCCCCGAGACCACGCAGGCTGACCAGCGAAGCGCCGACCGTGTTGACGGCCGTGTTCTGCACGTCGCCCGTCGAGAACTGCGTGACGGCCGGCACGAACTGCGGCAGTTGGTTCAAAACGGTCGAGACGCCGATAGTGCTCGTGTTCTCGAACGTCGCTCGATCAATGGTGGTGATCGGAGAGTTGGCGTTGAAGTCTTGTCTAATGATACGAGAGCCGGTGACAATAATTTCATCAAGCGCCTCTTCTTCCGCCGCAAAAGCGAGCGGAGCGATGCTGCTCAAAACTATGGCACTGAGCGCGGCCGAAATGGATGCGGATAGAAGAGATGGTTTTAGCAGGGATGGATATTTGGACATTTGCTACCTCCTATTTTTGTTGTTGTAAAGGATAGTATAGCGAGGCGAAGACATACTGCCTCACCAAAGGCTAGCGGGCTTGGCCGTCCGAGTCAATTGCGAAATTTTTCCACAATTGGGCCGCCAGAATAATGGCGGTTTGTGCATTTGGCACAAATCGTCGGATTAGTGCGCCAACCGGGCCAAGCATCGTGGTAGTGGCAGCGTTGTTGTTTCTGATAAGTGCGCTGGCAAAAACGCGCACATAAAAAAAGCGGCGGGCCAATTGGCCCGCCGCTTCATGTTTACTACGTAACAACCGTTCTTAGAACGAGGCTTTGATACCTACGAAATAACGACGACCGAGTACGTCGTAGTAACCTCCGTTGATACTTCCAACACCCGGCAAGCTGAAACCGAACGGGTTCTGGCAACCGGGAGGTGCAGTACCACCACCGGCAGTCGAGCAGACCGTATTCAGCGTGGTGCTAGCACCGTAACCTGCACTAGGAGCCACATATTCCGGCTCGGAGTCCAGCAAGTTGGTGATACCGCCGCGCAGTACATACGTTTCGCTGATGTTCCAGTTAAACGAGAAGTCTAAAACGTCGTACGCATCAGTTTCGATTTCCGTGGTCGGCGTGTAGCCAAGGAGCAGGCCCTTCGCACCGGCCGCAACGCTGGCGTTGTTTGCCTTGATCGCCTGCTGGCTGTTATAGCCTGCAGACCAGACTTTAGGCAGATGGCGCCAACGGAGGCTCAGACTCACGTCGTCAAGTATGTAGCTAACCGAGCCGAACAAACGGAAGTCGTAAGCGCCGCCGTTGGTTCCAGACAAGTTCGGCCCCAGGGAGCCGGCCCAATCGGTTTCCACGTCGAAAGCGCCGGGAGACTGCTTGGTCTTGTAATAGTCCAGCACGGTTGCGTTCACGCTCAGGCCCAAACGGCCTGGCAGGCCAACCAGTTCATCAAGTTCACCAAACCAGTTAAGGGCGATGTCAAAACCTTGGGTTTTGATCGTGGCCTGGTTGTCATACGATACTTTACTGGTCAAACCAACGCCGTTGACCTGATCCCTCGGGAGTAACATACAGCCGTCGGTTTTGGCGCGCGCTTGGGCTTCGGCACGCGTTGTCACCGGAGTTCCGAAGCAGCGGTTCTGGGCATAGTCCAGCGAGTACAACATGATCGCGTCTTCAATTTCGATGCGGTATGCATCCAACGACAGCGTCATGCCCGACAGCCATGGGTTATCCCACGGCGACGTGGCAACGGCGCCCAGCGTCCAGGTCTCAGCAGTTTCCGAGGTGAGGTTCGTGTTGCCTTCCTGCAGGATCCAGTTGAAGGTAGCGCCGGCAGCACCACCTGCGTTGGACACTTTATAGAACTGGTTGGCCGCCAAGCTGTTCTGGCCGCCCATCAGTTCCTCACAGATCATCAATGCGCTTAAGGCGCCCGCGTTTGTCTGGCTTGGAGCCAATGCGGTCTGCGGTTCGCCGGGGTTCAGGATCGGATCAGGCAAAGCGCCGCCCGCACCGAAGGGGGCGTTGGAGCGCAAGCCGCAACCGTCGCCGAAGTTCGCGCCGCCTACTGTGAAAATTTCCTGTTGGTTCAGGAACATTTCACCCAGGTTTGGAGCGCGAGTTGCTGCGTTGAAGCCGCCACGAACACGCAATCTGTCGTTGATTTCCCAGTTTGCCAAGGCTTTCCAGGTGGTCTCTGGGTCGGAATGTTCGTAATCGGAGTAACGTGCGCCCAGTTCGAGCTCCAGACTTTGAATGAATTTGATGTCTGAAAGAACAGGCACCAAGGCTTCTACATAGACGTCATCGACAGAGGTCCCTGCATCCAGTGAGCCAGTCGGGTATACCCCGATTACCTGGTCAGTGAAGGAGTTCTGGGACTGCAGGATATCCGGGTAGAACTTGGACGAGTTGCGGCGGTTCTGAAAACCAGCTGCAGCACGGACTTCGCCTGCCGGCAGTTCCATGAGGGAACCCTGAAGGTTGACCTCAATAATGTCTTGCTTGTTCTGCGTGCGGGTCTGCAGGTTGGCATTAATGGCTTCGAAGCAGTCTTTCGACATCGGCTTGTCGCCGGAGAAGAAAGTGTCGTACAAACCAGTGGTACATTTGTAGTCGCCTACTCCGAAAGCGGGACGGGGGGCGTTAATGGTTGTGCCATCACCCAAGGTGTATTTCAGGTTGCCCGTGCCAGACGCATTGCGGCCGTAATCTTTCAGGTTGGAAAGCGCTCTGTAACGTGACAGCGACAAGTTGCCGGTGGCGACGTTATAGGTAGCGGATTCGGCATGGGATCCATAAATTTCAGCTGTCCAGTCGCGGATTGGCAAGTCAATATTCGTACCAATCTCTACCTGCCACACTTCGTTCGTGTTGTAGGTGTTACGTGGGGGCAAGCTGTCGTCCGGGTTCCAGTTCGGCTGCCATGGGCCGGCCTTGGTGGGACGGGCGTTCAGCAGGATTGCCAACTCTGGTGGAACTGGGAAGTTGGCGCCCGGTTTGCCGGTGGCAATGAAGCTTGGGTTGGCAAAGGCTGCCGGGTTGTTGCGAACTGCGGTAACGATTGCGGTACTGGTGTAGTCGAGGGTCGGATCAACCGGACTGTCCAGCGTCGGGTTGTAGGGAACCGTTGTTTCCCAACCAGTGATCGCGCTGGTACCAAACAGAGTCGTACGTGTCTTGCTCTCTGCAAACGTTGCGCGGCCAAATACGTTGACGGTGTCGGTGACGTCGAAATTACCGGAAGTGAAGAATGAATACCGCTCTTGGGGTGCGCTGGAAAATGCGCTCTGGTCATACCACTTCAGGTTGCTGAAAGTGGTGCTGCCGGGCGGGATCGAGCCATCATACGTGGTCTGTGGCAGGTATTCCCCGTTGTCCCTCGGACCCTTGTAGCGCGACAAGCCGCCCTGGCTGCCGGCGACCCAAATGGTGCCGTCAGAGTTGAAGTTATACCCGCGGTTGTTGGCGTTAACAGCTAGGGGGGTGAATACGTTGGTGCCGGCCGGACGACCCGCGAACAGACCTTCAATCGTGCTGTTCGGTGGGCAGTTCAGGTTACAGCCGTAGCTGTTGATGCCTTGCAAACCAAAGGTGCCGCCCGTGAGCGGGTTGTTGCGGAAATCCATGTAGAAATCGTTCTCAGTTTGCCTTTCGGCATCCCGGTTGTAGCGCTCCAATCCCAAGGTGACGTTGCCACGGCCATCGGCGACATTGGCTCCCAAGACCATAGAGATACGGGTCTCGTCGGCATCACCGTCGTCGGTTACACCATACTGCGTGTCGAATTCAAAGCCTTCGAAGTTATCGCGCAGGATAAAGTTGGTTACACCTGCCACAGCGTCAGCACCGTATACAGCGGATGCGCCGCCAGTGATGGTTTCAACGCGTTGGATCAGTGCAGAAGGGATGCCGTTGACGTCAGTAACCATCAGCGGGTTGATCGGGGTAGGACGCTTGCCGTTAACCAATACGAGGCTGCGGTTGGCGCCAAAGCCGCGCAGTGATATCGACGCGATACCGACGGAGTTTACCGGCGTGATCTGTACGTCACCTTGGGTGGTTGTCGGCGATGCTGCCGGGTTATATTCGGGCAACTGGTTCAGATAGGATTCAACGTTCAGGCCTGTCTGGGTTTCAAAATCTGCGGCATTTACAGTAACGATTGGACTATTGGAGTCATAGTCACGACGAACGATACGCGAGCCTGTGATAACAATTTCTTCAAGTCCTTCTTCTTCCGCCGCATATGCGATCGGAGCAATGCTGCTCAAAACCATGGCGCTGAGCGCTGCCGAAACGGAAGCGGATAGCAGGGATGGCTTTAGCTGGGATGGATATTTGGACATTTGTGACCCCCTATTTATTTAGTAAAGTTGGCAGGAATAGCCTACGTTTGACGCAGATAGACCCCCAAAGTGAAGGCTAGCGATCTTGACCGGGTGAGTCAATTGCAAAATGGGCATGTCCAGATGTAGTCAATGGTTGTTTGTTTCAGCACAAATTAGCTGAACACATTGTCAATTGACCGACAAATGGGCGGTTTGGAGCTGGCCGGGGCTTACTTCAGTCAACCCTTTTAACCTGGATATACCCGGCTAACCTGGCGGCACTAAGGCGATAAGAACTGCCCCAACGGGTAGGGTAGATTCTCACCTCGTCACCCACTTTCAGTGGATAGGACTTGCTGTACATCTGCTGCCACTCTTGGCCGCTTTCCAGAGTAATCCGCAGCATCACAGGGCCATACTGTTCAAGGCTGGCGATGGTGTCGACCAGCTCGGACTTGCCGTCTGCGCCTTCCAGCACGCGGGCATTGTCTGATTCGTCTGTCCTGCCGAAGCCGTCCAACTCCGACACTGGCGCCGCTTCTGTCGTCGCTTCCGGTTGAACGTCCGCAGCGTCCCTGTTGAAGATCCTGCCAAGGCCAAAGAACGAGCTTTCTTCCTCTTCGACCGCTTCAACCCGGGCGCTCTGTGAACCGTTATTCTGCGCGGCTGGGGCCGGAGCGCTGCTCCTCGAACGGGAAACAGTTCCCGCAGCAGTATCCCAGCTGTCATAACAGGCATAGCGCGCCAAGCGGTCCTGAATGGCGCGGCAGTCACTGATATCTGCCGCCTGAACCGTGCTACAGAGGCTAAGGGGGGTCAAAATAACCGACAGCAGCCCTGCAACTAAATGTTTGATTTTTATCATGAATATCTTCTATATCCAGTTATTTATTGGAAGGCGGGCAGAGGGGCCCGGTTGAGCGGTCAGAAAGGATAAACCAGCCCCCCCATCAATACAATGAAGGGCGCTTGGCCAGCTCAGGCCAATTCCGCCGATTTTTTTACTGCCCCGCGGCCAACACCGACCTGAAATTCCCCGCCATTTTTCCCGGATCATGCGGCAGTTTGAAGAAGCCGTGGAACTCGCCATTGGGGTTGATCAGGAGAATCTCGCCGCTGTGGCTGACGAGGTACTCTCCGTTTTCGGTGGGTTGGTAGCCGAAAGCAACGTTAAGTTGACGGCCGAGATTGAAGATGTCGATGTACTGGCCAGTGACGCCAATATAGTCCGGGCTGAAGTACCCCATGTACGCGGCGAGCTTCTCTGCCGTGTCGCGCTGCGGGTCAACGCTGATCATCGCCACCTGGATTTGCTCCGCCGCTTCTGTGTCCTGCAGCAAGCCTTCGAACTGGCGAATTGTCGCCAAGGTAATCGGACAAATGTCAGGGCAGAAGGTATAACCGAAGAACAGCAGCGACCACTTCCCCTTGAGTCTTGCTTCCGTGAACGGCACGCCGTTGTGATCAGTCAGCGCGAACGCTGCCACCTGACGCGGGATGTCATAAACGAACAGGCCATTCTCTGCGAGCTGCGCGTTGCTCAGTACGGCGGGCGCCAAGATGCGATTCACCAGCAAGCCCAGCAATATCGCCATAAAGGCAGCGCAGGCGATCACGGTATTGGCGATGTTGCGCTTCATCGGTGTACTGCTTACCACGCGGAGCTTCGGAACAGGCGGTAGTTAAGTGTAACCAGGGATAACAAGAGCAATGCGCCACCCGCATTGTGCGCCACCGCAACCCACAACGGCAGCGACCAGATGATGTTACTCAGGCCGAGGCCAAGCTGGATGACAAGCAGCGCGAGCATCAGGTGCGCATGCCCACGCATGGCGTGTCCGCCTGCGTATTTGTACATGCGCGAAATCAGATACCCGAGATACAGCGCCACGACGATGGCGCCCATGCGATGCATGAAATGAATCGCGACGCGTCCTTCGCCTTCCATCTGGCCACCGAGATAGTTCGGGCCAATTTCCTGGAAGATGTTGAACCCATGCGCAAAATCCATCGGGGGCAGCCAGCGACCCTGGCACGTTGGTAGTTCAGGACAGGCGAGCGCGGCGTAGTTGGAGCTGGTCCAGCCGCCGAGCGTGATCTGGCAGCAAACCAGAATCATTCCTGTCAAGGCGAGCGGCTTTAGTGCCTGCCAGTGCCGTAGCGGAATATTGGGATGCGCCCATGAGTGATTGTTCAGTCGCAGTGCCAGCAACCACAGCAGGCTTAGCGTCGTAAACCCCCCCAACAAATGCAGCGTCACTACTTGGGGCCACAGCTTCAGCGTTACTGTCCACATGCCGAACAGGCCTTGCGCGATCACCAAGGCCAGCAGAAACACCGGCAGTTTGAAGGGCTGCCCCCGGGAATCGCGATGGCGCCATGCCAGCACATTGATGCCGATGATCAACAGGCCCAAGGCGCTGGCGAAGTAGCGATGGATGACTTCCGGCCAGGCCTTGTGTTGTTCAAAGGGAGCATCGGGGTATGCCGCTTCGGCTTGCGCGATCTGTTCGGGAGTTTCCGGCCACATCACGAGATGCCCGTAGCAGCCCGGCCAGTCGGGGCAGCCGAGCCCGGCATCGCGCAGACGCGTAAATGCGCCAAGGATAACAACGCACACGGCAAGTGCTACCGCAATCATCACCAGCGCATAGGAAGGTTTGGTACTTTTCATTTCATCTAAGCTCTTTTGGAAAGCCTCTTGTGCATAGGCCCTTGCTATCAGCCGAGGCTGCTATGGTCCAGCAGCTTGTCGAGATCCGACAGGATGTCTTCGGGTGTATTCACTGGCGTGAAATACAACATCACATTGCCCACTGGATCCACCACATATATATAGTGCATTGAGATCGGGTCGGAACCCGGCGCAACGGCTCCCCGCAACAAGTCGCGGAGTGTAGCCTCGCCGGTATACACGACCTTCATGTCCGGTTGCTGCGCCGCCAGCAGTGCGGCGGTGGCCTCAGGCAAGGGGCCGGGGGCATCACTGACCTGCACATAGACCCGCTCAACGCGCTCGAACTCCTTGCTCAACCGCACGTGAAGCTGGCGCAGAAAATACAGCCGTTCTGCACACCTGTCATCACATTCCGGCGCGCCCAGATACAACAACTGCCAGGGCCGAGGTTCGTAGTCTGTGGGGCTGACACCCGCAACCAACTGTTCGAATGGCGCGTAGGCCGGTGTGCCGGCACCGTTACGCAGATTCAGCGACGTGATATCCAGCACGGGGATGACCAGTACGCCCTTGTTGGTGGTGGCGCTAACGCCCTCAAGTTCGCGGGTGCCGAAATACCAGGTGGCCAGACTGATCGGCAGCGCGGCAATCAGTAGCAGGAAGGTCAGCTTGAGTTTGTTCTTGTCCATGATCGACTCTCAAATCTCAATCGTGTCAGTTGGCGGATTCGGGGCGAGTACTGTAATAAAGGTAGAGGCCGAGCAGCATGGTTGCCATGGCGAACCACTGCACAGCATAGCCGCGGTGTTTTTGCGGTGTGGTGCTGATCAGCGGCCAGTCGCGCACCAAAACCCCGGGGGCGCCTTCAGCCAGTCGGACCGTATACGGAAACAATGCGGCTTCCGTATAGCTCGCTTCTTTTGCCATACGCATCAGGTCAAGGGTTTGTATCACTTGTGGCCAACCTTCGGTCGCAACAGCTTCACCCAGCACGAACGGATCGCCCACCGGGACATAGATGCTACCGCGCAACAAGACTTGGCCATCGAGAGCAGCGATGGCCGGTAGCAGAGCGCGCGACGGACCTTGGGCAATCCAGCCGCGGTTGATAAACACCTGCTGGTTGTCATCCGTCGTGACCGGGGTAATGACGTCATACCCGACCCGACCCTGATGAATGCGGTTGTCGAGCAGAAAGGTGTGGGCATTGTCGAAGGTGCCACGCAACTCAACTTGCCGATACTGCAGATCAGCGGCGGGGATCAGCGTGCCGAGCGCGGCGGGCGCCTCCATTTGGCGAGCCGCATACACATCTTGCAAGGCAAGCTTTTCCTGTTCACGGAGTAGCTGCCAAAAGCCGAGGAGAACCAGCAGCGGCAGCAGCACTGCTGTCAGCAGTGTGAGCTTCCAGTCGAAGCGAAATTGTTGGAGCCGTTCAAACATGGGTGTTGGCCGCAAGCCGTTTTGTTACCATGCGCGACAATTCTTCCGACAACCGCCGTCTGTCCGCATGCTGAAAATCATTATTGCTGCTCTGCTCGCCGCTATCATCCTAAGCTTGGGGTGCAGCGCCGTGTTTTTCTTCAAGGATCAGGGCAAGAGCAAACGCACACTGTACACGCTCGGCGTGCGCATCGCGTTGTCGATATTGCTGATCCTGCTCCTCGTGTATGGCGTATTAACGGGGCAATTGGCGCTGAACGCGCCGTGGCTCTCGTAACGCGTCAGAAGACTCTTCAGAAGACTCTTCAGAAGATATAGACGAACAGGAACAGGCAGACCCATACCACGTCCACGAAGTGCCAGTACCAGGATGCGGCTTCAAAGCCGAAATGATCTTCGGGCTTGAAGTGCCCTTTCATACTGCGGAACCACATCACCCCCAGCATGAACGCGCCGAGCGTCACGTGAAAGCCGTGGAAGCCGGTGAGCAGGAAGAAGGTAGAGCCGTAGATGCCGGAATTCAGCGTCAGCCCGAGCTCTTCATACGCGTGCATATACTCTTCGATCTGCAGGAACAGGAACGCGATGCCGAGCAGTACCGTGATGCCAAGCCAAATATTAAGCTGTCTGCGCTGTTCGTTTTTCAGTGCTGTATGCGCAATGTGCACAGTTACGCTTGAGCTGATCAGAATAATCGTGTTCCACAGCGGCAGGTAGCTCAGCATTCTGGCGAAGCCCGGCCACGCCATCGACTCTTCCGGATTTTCGAACAACTCCGGATTCGGGTTTGATACCACCGGCCAAGCGGGCGAAAAATCGGGCCATAGCATGGCCGAAATGCCTTTATCGCCTTCGCCGCCGAGCCACGGCACGGAGAGGTTGCGCACGTAAAACAGTGCGCCGAAGAAAGCACAGAAAAACATCACTTCAGAAAAGATGAACCAATACATGCCAAACACATAAGAGCGTTTCAGCTGCGCGCTCGGCAGGCCCTGATGGTTCTCGCGTATCTGCGTAGCAAACCAGCTGTACAACACACAGGCCAGAGTGAAAAAGCCGAGGAAAGCCGTCCAGGTCGACACGGTCGTATCGACTTCAGCTTTGATGTCGTTCAGCATATTGCCGAGGCCGAAGACCATCAGGAACAGGCCGAACGAAGCCCAGATAGGAAACTTCGATTGTTCGGGCACGTAGTAATGTTCGTAGCCGTTCGTGGTGTCTTTTGCCTTAACCATGGTTCTCAGCCTTTCGTTGTTCAATTCGCCGTCAATGCGGCGCCATCACTCACAAAATTTTCCGTTACATCAAACAGCGTGTAGGACAGCGTCAGTTTGTGAATGTCTGCCGGCAGCGCGGGATCGATGTAGAACAGCACGGGCATCTCGATAGCCTCGCCGCCTTCGAGCGTCTGCTGGGTAAAACAAAAACACTCGGTCTTGCGCAGATAGTCTGCAGCCCGCAGCGGTGCAACGCTCGGGACAGCCTGGCCAACACTGCGAGCCGTGCCCGGATTGCGCGCGTAATAGTTGATTTCCGTCAGCTCCCCCGGATGCACTTCAATCTGGTGCTGCAAGGGATGGAAGTCCCAGCCCATGCCGCCGTTGTTGCTGGCGGTGAACTGCACGACAACGGTACGTTGCGCATCGATGCGCTGTGTTGCACTGTATTCAACACGTCCGCCGGTTTTGCCATTGAGGCCGGTCCATTCGCAAAACACGTCATACATCGGCACCAGCGCGAAGCCAAAGCCGAACATGCCGACTACTGTCAGTAACAGCTTCGCCACCAGCCTTTTGGCGCGCTTGGCTTGCTTCTGGTTGCTGTGTGCGTGCATATCGCTCATCACAAGCCTTTTATTTAATTAGCGGCGGCGTGGTAAACGTGTGATACGGCGCCGGCGAGGATACCGTCCATTCCAGGCCTTCAGGGTTATCCCACACTTGCGCGGTAGCTTTCTTGCCACCCATCACCGTCTTCACGACGATGAACAAAAACAGCAGCTGGCTAAAGCCAAAGATGAACGCCCCGATGCTGGAGATCATGTTGAAATCAGTGAACTGTAGTGCGTAGTCGGGAATGCGCCGCGGCATGCCGGCGAGACCGAGGAAATGCTGCGGGAAGAACAGGATATTGATACCAACAAAAGACAGCCAGAAATGCAGTTTGCCCAATGTTTCGTCATACATATTGCCGGTCCACTTCGGCAGCCAGTAGTAGGTTGCGGCCATGATCGAGAACACGGCGCCGGGCACTAGCACGTAATGAAAGTGCGCAACCACGAAGTAGGTGTCGTGGTACTGGAAGTCGGCCGGTGCGATCGCAAGCATCAGCCCGGTGAAGCCTCCCATCGTAAACAGCACAACAAAGGCGATCGAGAACAGCATCGGGGTTTCGAAACTGATCGAGCCCCTGAACATCGTTGTGACCCAGTTGAACACTTTCACCCCGGTGGGTACTGCAATCAGCATGGTCGCGTACATGAAGAACAGTTCGCCTGCCAGCGGCATGCCTGTGGTGAACATGTGGTGCGCCCATACGATGAATGAAAGGAAAGCGATGGAGGACGTTGCATACACCATGGAGTCATAACCGAAGAGTCTCTTTCTGGAGAAAGTCGGGATGATCTCGGAGACCACGCCGAACGCAGGCAGAATCATGATGTAAACCTCGGGATGCCCGAAGAACCAGAACACGTGCTGGAACAGTACCGGGTCACCCCCGCCGGCCGCGCTGAAGAAGCTGGTGCCGAAGTGAATGTCAAACAACATCATCGTCACTACGCCAGCCAGCACCGGCATTACGGCAATCAATAAATAAGCGGTAATCAGCCATGTCCACACGAACAGCGGCATCTTCATTAGCGTCATGCCGGGGGCGCGCATATTGATGATGGTGGCAATAATATTGATTGAGCCCATGATCGACGAGGCGCCCATCATGTGCACCGCAAAAATGAAATAGGTTACGGAAGACGGCGCGTAGGTGGTGGATAGCGGTGCATAGAATGTCCAGCCGAAGTTGGGCGCGCCGGCATCAGAGAACAGCGTCGATGCCAGCATCGCAAACGCGAAGGGCAGGATCCAGAAACTCCAGTTGTTCATGCGCGGTAGCGCCATGTCGGGCGCGCCGATCATCAGCGGCACCATCCAGTTGGCGAGCCCCACGAACGCGGGCATGACAGCACCGAACACCATCACGAGGCCGTGCATTGTGGTCATCTGGTTGAAGAAGCTCGGTTCGACAAACTGCAGGCCCGGCTGGAACAGCTCGGCGCGGATCACGAGCGCAAAGGTCCCGCCTAGCAGGAACATCGCAAAGCTGAACCACAGATACATCGAACCGATGTCCTTGTGATTGGTTGTATACAGCCAGCGTGTAAAGCCTTTCGCAGGGCCGTGGTGATGTTCATCGTGTGTGTGTGCCATGGTGTTATAACCTCAACCTTTCATATCTTCGCTTGCTTTATTTTTTGCGCGCGCGCTTATTCCACAGCCTGCAATTCCAGGATTTCAACGGGGCTGATCATGTCGCCCACGGTGTTGCTCAAAGCATTGCGCTCGTATGTGATGACCGCGGCCAGATCGATCGGGCTGAGCTGGGCGCCGTATGCGGCCATCGCGGTACCTGCTTTGCCGTTGAGCACGATATCCACATGATCGGCAATCGGGCCGGTGGCAATCGCGCTGCCGGCCAACGCCGGGAAGGCGGGCGGCAGCCCCTGACCATTCTGCTGATGGCAGGCCATGCAATAGGTGGTGTAGACGGTTTGACCTTGGGCCACGAGCTGTTCCAGCGTGAAATCCTGGTTAGCCAGTTCGGCCACCGCTGCTGCGGCTGTTTGTTTTTCGGCAAGCCAGGCATCGAATTCAGTGGGCTCGACCACGTTCACCACGATCGGCATGAAGCCGTGGTTCTGTCCGCACAATTCGGTGCATTGGCCCCGGAAGGTGCCGGTTTGCTCGGCTAAGACCCAGGATTCATTGATGAAGCCCGGAACCGCATCTTTTTTCACGGCAAAGTCCGGCACCCACCAGGAGTGGATCACATCAGCCGACGTCAGCAGGAAGCGGACTTTCCGGTTGGCGGGAATTACCAACGGCTCATCGACTTCGAGCAGATAGTTCTCGCCCTTGGCGGCGACGTTGTTGATTTGCTCTTCCGGCGTGGCCAGATTACTGAAGAACACAACTTCTTCGCCCTCTTCGGTCAGATAGCGGTACTGCCAACGCCATTGGTAACCAGTAATCAGGATGTCGAGCTCGGCTTCAGACGAGTCGTAAATGCTGGTGAGCACTTGCGTGGATGGAATAGCCATGCCGATCAGGATCACAAAGGGGATGACGGTCCAGATGACTTCTAACTTGGTGCTGTGGTTGAAGGTGGCGGGTACGGCGCCTTTGGATTTGCGGTATTTGAATAGCGACCAAGCCAACACGCCGTATACGACGATGCCTATCAACACGCAGATGATGAAAATGGTCATATGCAGGCTGTAGGTATCACGGCTTATGCTGGTGATGCCTTCCGGCATGTTCAGTTCCCAGTCTGCGAGCGCTGCATTACTGGTCAATTCCAGCACCAGAGCCAGTAACGCCGTCAACAATCCCAACCACACTTTGTTCTTGGGCCGCATGTGCCGTTTCTCCACGTCTTTGTTCATTCTTGACTGTTGGTCTCGCTTTTCACGAATTATCTATACGCACAGGTGCGTAGAACCGCGCTGTCTTTTTAGTAAAAAAAACAAAACGCAGGCCAAACAAAAGCCCGAGGCGGCCGATGGCCGTCTCAAGATCCCCTAACTGTTGTTTTTATTTTTTGTTTATGAGGAGCCGCGCCTGACTACTGGCGCTGCTCTCATGCGTACTGCCGTCCATCGCACCTGGATGTCCAGGATTTGAGACTCCGCACCGGGGCTCTTCTTTTAAGGTGCTCAAAGAAGCACAACGCCCGACGAAGGTTTCGCACGTGTATTGCTTTCAACTGCGTGCTCTAGCGGTGGAGATTATAGCAGCAAGACCGGCGCCGCTGTCATCCAATCAGCCCGCATTTGCGCTGATGTGCATCAAATTTCCTTACTGTAGTTCGCCCCCCTTCGCTGTCCTTCCCAGGCAGCCTTGGCTAGAATCGCTGCCGCCGGCCACTCCGGAGGAAGCCACCCATGACCATTCGTACCTTTCTCAACTATTCTCCCGTGCTGGGCGATCGTGTGTTTGTTGACGCTAGTGCAGTGGTAATTGGTCGCGTACGGTTGGGAGCGGACGTGTCGGTGTGGCCGCTAACCGCGATTCGTGGCGACGTTAATGATATTGCCGTGGGCGACCGCACCAACATTCAGGACGGCTCGGTGCTGCACAATACTTCGGCATCATCATCACCCCCTCATGGCTTTCCGCTCGTGGTCGGCCGTGATGTGACTATAGGCCACAAGGTGATTCTGCATGGCTGCACCATCGGCGACCGGGTGCTGGTCGGCATGGGCTCAATCATCATGGATGGCGCCGTAGTCGAGTCTGATGTCATCGTCGGCGCGGGCAGCGTGGTGACACCGGGCAAGGTGCTGGCGTCAGGCGGACTGTATGTTGGCGCTCCGGTCAAACGTGTGCGCGATCTGCGCCCGGAAGAGCTGGAGTTTCTGGGTTACAGCGCCGGGCATTATGTGAAGCTGAAGGATTTGCATCTCAGCTCCTCCGCAACGCTGAAATAGTTCACGCGCTGAAATAACTCAGCACTTCCGCATTTCTGCGAGCACCGCGGCGGTATTCGGCAGCACGCCGCGCCAGAGCAGGAAAGCCTCCGCCGCCTGCTCTACCAGCATCCCTAGCCCATCCAGCGCTTTATGCGCACCGTTCTGCTGTGCCCAGCGACAAAATATTGTCGGCTCACTGCCGTACATGAGGTCGTAGCACCAGCTCTCTTGATGTAGCAGGCCCGCCGGCAACGGCGGCAGTTCACCTTGCAGGCTGGCTGCTGTGGCATTGATGACCCAGTCGAAGGTCTGCCCATTCAGCGCCTCGAACCCACAGGGTGACACGGAACCGTGGCCGCTGAACAAGGTGGCAAGCTGTTCGGCCTTGCTGGCCGTGCGATTGGCAATGCAGATGCGCGCCGGCTGCTGTTGCAACAAAGGCAGCAGAATGCCACGCGTGGCGCCGCCGGCGCCCAGCACCAGAATTGACGCGCCTCTGAGATGCCCGCCATGGTTCTGCATGATGTCGCGTACAAGACCAGTGCCATCGGTGTTGTGGCCATGCACGCTGCCATCGGCATTCTGCAACAGCGTGTTCACCGCACCAGCCAGCTCAGCCTGCTGTGAGCGCACTCCCGCCAGCTCCCAGGCTTCTTGTTTGAACGGCACAGTGATATTCAGGCCTTTACCGCCTTCTGCAAAGAACTGCAGGGCGCGCGCAGGAAAGGTGCCCGGCTCAACGAGCAGCGCGCGGTAATCAAGATTCTGTCCGGTCTGTTCGGCGAATGCGGCGTGAATGTACGGCGATTTGCTGTGGGCTACGGGATAACCCATCACGGCATAGTGGTCGGTCACTGACTGAATCCTTCGCCGCTCTTGCAGCGCGTTGAAAAGCTAGGCCCAGTCTCGGGGATGGAGATAGTCCGTGTAAAGGCGCGCTTCTTCGGTACCAGGCTCTGGACGGTAATCATAGTCCCAGCGCACTTCAGGTGGCAGCGACATGAGGATGGATTCAATGCGGCCAACGCCCGACTGCAAACCGAAGAGCGTGCCCCGGTCGTACACGAGGTTGAACTCAACGTAGCGTCCGCGCCGGTATTGCTGAAAGCGTTTTTCACGCTCGCTGTATGGTGTCTCCTTGCGCTTTTGCACAAGCGGCAGATACGCAGGCAGATAGCTGTTACCCACGGCTTGCATGAAGGCGAAGCTCTGCGCAAAACCCCATTCATTCAGGTCATCGTAAAACAAGCCGCCGATACCGCGTGGTTCCTGGCGATGCTTCAGGAAGAAATAGTCATCGCAGTCCTTCTTGAATTTCGGATACACATCGTTGCCGAAAGGTGCGCATGCGGTTTTCGCCGTGTGGTGCCAGTGGCGGCAATCTTCATCAAAACCATAATACGGTGTCAGATCGTAACCGCCGCCAAACCACCACACCGGTTCGATGCCCGGTTTTTCCGCAATGAAGAAGCGGATGTTCGCGTGTGAGGTCGGCACATAGGGATTACGCGGATGAATGACGAGAGACAGGCCCATCGCCTGAAATGCGCCGCCAGCGAGTTCCGGGCGCTTGGAAGTAGCAGCGGGTGGCAGCGACTTGCCAAACACATGCGAAAAATTCACGCCGCCTTTTTCAATCACGGCACCATCGCTGATCACGCGCGTAATGCCGCTGCCGCCACTATCGCGGTCCCACTGGTCGGTGTGGAACGTGGCGTGGCCGTCGGTATCTTCCAGCGCCTTGCAAATCTGCGCCTGAAGAGTCAGCAGGTATTTTTTTACGGCCGCGACATCATTTGTGTTCGGTGGTGCTGTCATGGTTGCATTACTCATGGATGTATTGCTAATGGATGCATTGCTAATGGATGGTGCGCTCAAACCCGTATGGGTGTGTTGCTGCGCAGATCGCGGATCGTGCTCGGCCCTTGCTGTCCACCCAGCCTGCCGGGCACAACATAATCGAGGCTGTCGCCAAACCAGGTCAGCACGCGCAATCTGCTGCGCGCCGGCGCAGCACCAGCGGGGTTGGCCGAAGTCGAGACCACCGGGCCACCGAATGCGCGGCACAAGCGGATGACATCCGGATGTGCACTGACCCTGACAGCAACTGTAGCAAACTTTCCCTTGATCCACGCAGGCACGCGTTGACCTGAATCAGGCAGCAGCCATGTTGTTGGCCCCGGCCAGGTGGCTAACACGATGGCGCGCTCGGCTGCGCTTAAGGGTGCAAGCAGCGCGGCAATCTGGTTGATACCGGCGGCAACGAGAATCAGGCCCTTTTCTACCGGACGTTTTTTAAGTTGCAGAAGGCGCAGGACTGCAGCCTCATCAAAGGGGTCACAGCCGAGCCCCCATACCCCCTCAGTGGGATAAGCAATAACGCCTCCGCTATGCAGCCGCGCGACTGCGTTCTCGATATGTCTGGGTTGCATGGTGCCGCTCCGTTACTGCCGCGTATTTTGGCATTCCCTTACGGCGTGGACAAAACATATCCATCGCCGCGGTTGTGAATGAAGCCGCCCAGTTCGAGTTTCATCAAATGGCTATAGAGGGCGGTGAGCTCACAGCCACTGCGCTGCAGCAGTGTATCGACCGAAACCGGATCATAGGCGATGTGCTTAAGTACATCCCGCAACGGCTTGGTGAGCGCGCCTCTTTTGCCCTCCGCTTCCTGCGTTGCAACCCGTTCTTGCTCCCAGTGCAGTAGTGCCGGAACTTCATCCAGAATATCAGCCACGTTTTCCACCAGCTTTGCGCCCTGCCGGATGAGCCGATGACAGCCACGCACCATCGGGTTATGAATGGAGCCGGGCAAAGCAAACACTTCACGGCCCTGCTCCCCCGCGAGTCGCGCGGTAATCAGCGAGCCACTTTGCTCTGCCGCTTCAACCACGAGCACGCCGTGCGCCAAGCCGCTGATGATCCGGTTACGCAGCGGGAAATTAGATGGATAACTCGGGACCTCCGGCATGAACTCGGAAACCACTGCGCCGCGTTCCGCAATTTTGCCCGCCAGCGCTGTATTTTTTTCGGGATAGATCCGCTCGAGCCCGGAGCCGAGCACAGCAATTGTCACGCCGTTGCACTCGAGCGTTCCACGATGCGCTTCGGTATCAATGCCCTGTGCCAATCCGCTCGTCACCACATACCCCGCCGCGCTCAGCCCGGCGGCAAATAGCCGCGCATTCTTGCACCCATCGGCCGTGGGGTTGCGGCTGCCAACAATGCCAATTTGCGGCAGAGCGAGCACTTCAATATTGCCGCACACAAACAACACGGGCGGCGGATCGGCGATTTCGCGCAACAGTGGTGGGTAATGCGGATGATCGAGGGGCAGCAAATGCCGGCCAGGCTGTTCTGCCCAGCGCAGGCAGGCGGCGCGTTCTTGCGGGGAGTAGTCCGGCCATGGCCGGGATTCCGGAGAGGTCATGCTGATCATCCTTGATCCTGGGGGGGTGTTTATTCCGTTGCCTATTCCGTTGCCTATCCGTTGCCTACTCCGGTGTGACGGCCCGATCTTCCATGCGAATTTCGCGCGAACTGTCGAGAACCACACCAAGACTTGCATTATCGAACACCCGGTAGACTAGTACCGTGGCGATGTTTTTGCCAGAAAATGTTGCCTCGCCCGAACCCGCAAAACCTATCAAATGTACGAGCCCCTGCCAGAGACTGCGCTTGCCGATCCGATCATCGACAACTTCAGCCGGCTCCTGGACGGTGAGCAAGTGGCCCACCGCGATGCCCTTGTCAGTGCCAGCATTGAGTATCAGCGTGTCATAAATCCCTGCGATGGTATGGCTGGCTCCGAAACTGACTATGGCGGCATCCACCGGGAACGAGGGCGGGGCCGGCATGAGGGACGCATCAAGAGTGGCGCCGGTACGGGGAATCAGGCGGTCACCTTCGCGGATTTCCATGTTACTGCTGGTGATGGCAAGTACCGCTTCACTGAAGTCACTGCGGGTGAGCGTTGCGGTGCCCACTTGCAGCGCCTCAATACCCAGATCGTCGCCCGTATCAGGATCTTCGAGATCGCGGCCAGGACGCACAATATCGTAAACAGCAACTCCTTCTGACCAAGTGCCGCGGGCCAGTGCTTCATGGCCTGCGGCCAAGATGGTGCGGCCTTCGCGGCCACTAAGTATGTATGGCGCATCCTCAAACAGATCATCGCTAACCACGTAGTCTGCACTGAGATAGGCGCTGATTTCTTCCAGAGGAATTGCGGCAATCGGTCGTGGCTGCGATGGGTTCGTCAGCAACTCGCGCCGGACCTGGGGGGAAAGTCGAACAGTGCGCATCTCAGGCACATCGCCGCGGCTGAGCCGCAACACTGGGCTGCCGTCGACATAGGCGAGTTCAATAACATCACCCGGGTAAATCAAATCAGGATCGGAGATCTGGGGATTGATCTGCCAGACTTCGGGCCAGAGCCAGGGCTCTTCGAGGAACATGCCGGCGATGTCCCAGAGGGTATCGCCTTCTTTTACTGTGTACTCACCGGGAGAGTTCTCACGGATATTCACCTCCGCGCTCCACGCTGGCGTCAGCCACAACAGAGCTGCCAGACCCAAGATGAGGGGTGCTTTTCCAGCAACTTTTCCTTTACCTGCGGCTGTGGACAAGCGTGGCATGGACTTTCTCCGTCGATCCAAAAACCCGCGATATAATAACAATAAGTTATGCCCTTATATAGGCTTAGGCCAAATTCATTAGGTAATTTGTCACCATTTTGTGAGCCATGCCCGGCTTTGCTTTGCGCTGGCCTGCCGTAACAACACCCTCTGAATTCGCGTATCATTCCCCTTTATTTGCCCCTAGTTCGTCGTTGTAGTCATGAGCCTGCTGACCATTCTGGAATACCCTGACCTGCGCCTGCGCAAGCGCGCCACCCCCGTCAAGGAGGTGGACGACGCCATGCGCAGCCTGATCGACGACATGTTTGAAACGATGTATCAGGCTCCTGGAATCGGGCTCGCTGCCACCCAGGTCGATGTGCACAAGCGGCTGCTGGTGCTCGATGTGTCGGAAAATAAGGACGCGCCACTGGTGTTCATCAACCCCGAAGTCGAGGTTCTGGACCCCGAGCCACTGGGTTATGAAGAAGGCTGTCTGTCGGTGCCGGGTTACTTTGATCTCGTCACTCGCCCGAAAAAAGTCAGGGTGAAAGCGCTCGACCGCGATGGGAGGCCCTTTGAAATGGAGCTCGAGGGTTTGCTTGCTGTCTGCGTACAGCACGAGATTGATCACCTCGACGGCAAGCTGTTTGTCGACTATTTGTCGATCCTCAAGCGCCAGCGCATTAAGCACAAATTGCTCAAGGAACAGAAGCAGAAGGCCAGCGCATGAGGGCGGGTCTGTTCTGACCCGAGGTCCCGCCATGCCAGCCAGTAAGCTTCGCTTCGTTTTCGCCGGAACCCCTGATTTCGCCGCTCGCCATTTGGCTCATCTGTTGCAGCAAGGGCATCATGTTGTTAGTGCTTACTCTCAGCCAGATAGGCCGTCTGGAAGGGGCAAGAAGCTGGCCCCCACGCCCGTTAAGGCTTTGGCTGAAAGCCATGGCATCCCTGTTAGACAGCCCCCCGCTCTTGATCAACCTGCCCTCGCTGAACTGGCCGCCCTTAAGCCAGACTTGATAATCGTCGTAGCGTATGGGCTGTTACTGCCACCTGCCGCACTCGCCCTGCCTCGTCTCGGTTGCATCAACGTACACGCCTCACTTCTGCCGCGGTGGCGCGGCGCGGCCCCGATTGAACGCGCCATTCTGGAAGGCGACCGGGAGACCGGGATTAGCATCATGCAGATGGATGCCGGACTTGATACCGGGGCGGTGCTCGCCACAGCGGCGACTCCGATCAGCGCGAGCGACAACAGCGAAACGTTGACGGAACGTCTGGTGAGCTTCGGGTGCGAAACCTTAAGCGCAGTGCTGGATCAGCTCGCTGCCGGCACTGCCAAGGCCGTTCCCCAGAATGCGACGCTAGCAACCTATGCGCGCAAACTACGCAAGGATGATGCCGGAATAATCTGGGAAGGCAGTGCGGCTTATATTCACAATCAGGTTCGTGCGTTATATCCGCGTTCGCCGGCTTATTGTCTTTACCAGGGACAACGGTTACGCATCCTGCGTACACGCATGATTCCAGGGGTGCTCTCTGCCAAGCCTGGAACAATCATCGAAATGGCGGAAGATGTGATGGCCGTCGCGTGCGGAGATGGAGCTCTGGAAATCCGCCTGATTCAAATGGAAGGCAAAACCCCGATGACCTTGCGCGAACTGCTCAACGGTCGCCCCGGCTATTTCAAGCCCGGTACTCTGCTCTTATCGGCTTCGCAACATGCCCCGGAGTGAGCGGCAGCAGGCCTGCGCAATCCTCGAACCCATCTTTCGCGGTGTCGGCTCGCTAGCGCAGGCTTTCGGCTCCGGCTGGAGCGCGCCCGCAGAACTCAGCGCGGCGCTGATTCAGGAGCTCAGTTATGGCGTATGCCGTTGGCATCACCGCCTGCAGTTTTATGCGCAAGTCTTGCTTGAAAAACCATTGCGCGCGAAGGACAGCGATGTCCACTGTCTGATCCTGATCGGGTTGTATCAACTTTTTTACTTGCGCATACCGGCGCACGCAGCGATCCACGAAACAGTGGAAGATGCAGCGCTACTCGGTAAGCCCTGGGCGAAAAGTCTGGTCAATGCGGTATTGCGTGAAGCGCAGCGGCAACGCGAGGATCTGCTTGCGCGGGCAGAGCGCGACTATTCTGTGTGGTATTCGCATCCCGAGTGGTTGCTGAAACGACTGAAACAGGATTGGCCTGCGGACTATCGGGCAATCCTTGACGCAAATAATGCGCGCGCGCCGATGACGCTGCGGGTGAATCTGCACAAAATTTCTCGGCGCGAATATGCCGCGCTTTTACAGCAACATGGTCTGCCTGCGCGTGAAAGCATGTTAGCCGCGACCGCGTTGATGCTCGATGCGCCGTGCGATGTGCGAACCTTGCCAGGCTTTGCGGAGGGGCTAGTCAGTGTGCAGGACGAAGCCTCGCAGCTTGTTGCGCAGCTGCTGCCGCTGGCGCCAGGCTTGCGTGTGCTCGATGCCTGCGCCGCGCCAGGAGGCAAAACCTGCGCGCTACTTGAAGCAGAATCCAGTTTGACTATTCTTGCTCTCGATAAAGAAGAGCGGCGCTTGCCCAGAATGCGTGACAACCTGGCGCGCCTGGGTCAGCAGGCAGACGTGCGCTGCGGAGATATCACCACCGCGTCTTTTCCGGTGGAAAGCTTCGACCGTATTTTGTTGGATGTTCCCTGCTCCGCTACCGGCGTGGTCAGGCGCCATCCCGACATCAAACTACTACGCACGGAAGCCGAAGTGACCGCACTGTGCCGGACACAGCAAGCCCTGCTGCGCGCCGCATGGCCACTGCTCGCGCCGGGTGGCTATTTGTTGTATTCCACCTGCTCTGTGCTCGCGGAAGAAAATCATTGCCAGATCGAGCGTTTTCTCGCGGAGCAGCCGACTGCAAAAATACAGCCTCTTGAAATCCCGGCGGCACGGCCTTGTGCCGCCGGCCTGCAACTGTTGCCCACTGACGGGGGGCATGATGGTTTTTACTATGCTCTGCTGAAGAAAGGCTGATCCTTTTTGTTCAGGGGGCCTAATAGGGGCGTTGTCGACCTTCCGGCTGCCGTTTGAAGCGCTTGTATTCCCATTGGTATTGCTCCGGTATGCCTGCCATCAGGGCTTCGACACTGCGGTTCATGCCCGCCAAAGCCGTTAGAATATGCTCGGCATATGCCTCGGACTCCGGGGCCTTAAACACGATCGTAAACCCATGCTTTATTCCTGGCTCCCGCCGAGCAAAGCCCATAACAATGCGCGCCCCGGTTTTCTGTTGCAGCCGGCAGGCCAGCGTCATGGTCAGGGCGGGGACACCAAACAGAGGTGCAAATTCGCCACCGCTGTTGGGGGGAACCTGATCCGGGAGAATGCCGACCAGCTCGCCGCGTCGTAACGCCTGCAACAACTCACCCACCCCCTTGGTGTCCGTAGCGGCCATGCGCGCTCCGGCGCGGCTGCGGGCCTGATGGATTAGCGCATCCAGCAGCGGGCTATCCGGTGCCTGATACAGCTGACTGCTCTGTCCGCAGCCGCAAGCGCTCAGGTACAAGCCGAAGATTTCCCAATTGCCCAAATGCGGGGCAAGGACGATAACACCGCGGCCGTGTGCATGTGCCTCCTGCAACAGCTCTAGTCCTTCGACCCGGTGGACCAGGCTCAGCGTGCGCGCTATAGGCCATAGCCAGATTGCACCGGATTCAGCGACCGTCATAAAGGTGTGGCGCAGACTTTGCCGTGCGAGCGAGTTACGTTCTGCTGCGCTCAGGCCGGGAAAACACAATTCAAGATTGATTGCGGTTGTGCGCGCCATGCGCCGCCGGGACAGCCAGCACAAATCACCCAGCCACATGCCAATGATGCGTGCCATACGCAGCGGCAACCGCGACAACAAGTGCAGCAGAACGACGGCGAGACGCGCCTTCATGCTGGATGTGCGTTTTCGGCAATCATGATCAGGTGATTTTGCTCAGACCTGAAGGGGGGTTTGCTCTCGCCATCATCCGGGCTTTTCAGGATAATGGCGGCCTTTTTGTCACTTCTGTATTTTTGCTATTGCCGTAATGGTACCCGAACAGGGGCCGCCTGGAGTCTTTTTTGTCCTCTCAAGCAAGCAAGCCTGATGTATCGACGTTTCAGGGTCTGATCCTCGCGCTGCAACAATTCTGGGCCGACAACGGCTGCGTACTCATCCAGCCTCTCGACATCGAAGTTGGCGCCGGCACTTTTCACCCGGCGACCTTTCTGCGTGCGATCGGCCCCGAAAGCTGGAACACGGCCTATGTCCAGCCGTGTCGGCGACCCAGCGACAGCCGCTATGGTGAAAACCCGATGCGCCTGCAACATTACTATCAGTTCCAGGTGCTGCTCAAACCGTCGCCGCTCAATATCCAGGATATGTATCTGCAGTCTCTGCACCACCTCGGCATCGACACCCGTATTCATGACATCCGCTTTGTTGAAGACAATTGGGAGTCGCCAACGCTGGGTGCGTGGGGGCTGGGCTGGGAGGTGTGGCTGAACGGCATGGAGGTCACGCAGTTCACGTATTTCCAGCAGGTGGGCGGACTGGAGTGCTATCCGGTCAGTGGTGAGATCACTTACGGGCTCGAGCGCATTGCGATGTATTTGCAGGGCAAAAACAGCATCTTCGACATCGTCTGGGCGCATACACCGAACGGCACCGTGACCTACGGCGATGTGTTCCGCCAGAATGAAGTCGAGATGTCTGGCTACAACTTTGAACACGCCAACACCGACAACCTGTTCAGATATTTCGGTGACTGCGAAACGCAGTGCCAGCATCTGATCGAAACCAAGCTGGTGTTGCCCGCCTATGAACAAGTGCTGAAGGCCTCGCACTATTTCAATATGCTCGATGCGCGCTCAGCGATTTCCGTCACCGAACGGCAGCGCTACATTCTTAGAGTGCGCACTCTGGCGCGCGAAGTGGCGCAGGCCTATTACGCTTCGCGCGCGCGGCTTAAGTTCCCGCTTGCGCCTGAAGCGCTGCGCACCGAGTGTCTGACGAAATGGCAAGAAGCGAACCCGGAGAAGAGCGTATGACAACGCTGGATCTCCTGATCGAAATTGGCACCGAAGAGCTGCCGCCAAAATCGCTATTAACACTATCAGAAGCGTTTGTTGACGCCATGTCTTCCCAGCTGCAAAAGGCCGGCTTGGAACATGCCGGTATTACTCCCTTCGCAACGCCGCGGCGCCTTGCAATGATCGTCAGCCAATTGCTCGTCCAGCAACCAGACAGCGCGCAGGAAAAGCTCGGGCCTGCGCTGCAGGCGGCGTTTGCAGCCGATGGCAAGCCTACAAAGGCGGCCGAAGGTTTCGCTCGCTCTTGCGGCGTTGAGGTTTCTGCTCTGGAACAGAAGCAGGACGGCAACGTTACCAAGCTGGTGTTCCGCTCGCTGCGCAAAGGCGCGGCTACCGCTGTGCTCATACCGGACATGGTGAAGGACGCGCTTGCCGCACTGCCGATTCCGAAGCGCATGCGCTGGGGCAGTTCCCGCGATGAGTTCGTACGCCCGGTGCATTGGGCTGTATTGTTATTTGGCAGCAGCGTTATTCGAGCTACGATACTTGGCGTTAATAGCGGTGCCGCAACGCGCGGCCACCGCTTCCATCATCCGGAACCGATCACGCTCACGTCACCTGCCGACTATGATGGCGCACTTCTGCAGGGCAAGGTTGTCGCCAGCTTCGCCAAACGCCGCGCCGAAGTCCGCAAGCTCGTTGAACAAGAAGGCTTGGGGCTTGGAGCTCGCGCCATTATTGAAGACGCGCTGCTCGACGAAGTGACTGCCCTTGTTGAATGGCCCGTTGCGCTGACAGGCAACTTCGACAAAGCCTTTCTTGCTGTACCAAAAGAAGCGCTGATCTCCTCGATGAAAGGCCACCAGAAATGTTTCCACCTGCTGGACGGCAGCGGCAACATCCTTCCGAATTTCATCACGCTGAGCAATCTTGTCAGCCGCGATCCCGCGCAAGTCATCGCAGGGAATGAAAGAGTAATTCGCCCGCGCTTGGCGGATGCTGCGTTTTTCTTCAATCAGGACAAACGTCAGCCGCTGGCTGCTCGCCGTGAAAAGCTCAAGACTGTGATCTTCCAGCAGGAGTTGGGCACGCTGGCAGACAAATCTCAGCGGGTGGCCATGCTTGCAGAACAGATCGCTACGCAACTTGGTGCTGATCGTGCGCTCGCGCAACGCGCCGCAGAGCTTGGCAAATGTGACCTGCTGACCAGCATGGTGTACGAGTTCGCCGAACTGCAAGGCATCATGGGTTTGCATTATGCCAAGCACGATGGCGAGAATCCCGAGGTTGCGCAAGCCCTGTCTGAACAGTACTTGCCGCGCTTTGCCGGTGATGATCTGCCTGCGACCAAAACCGGCATGGTGCTGGCTCTGGCCGAGCGGCTCGATACGATCACCGGTCTCTTCGGCATCGGCCAGCCGCCGACTGGATCGAAGGACCCCTTCGCGTTGCGCCGCGCCGCACTCGGCATCTTGCGTATCGTGATTGAAAAACAGTTGCCGCTGGATCTCGCAGCCTGCATCGGTGCGGCCGCTGGTAATTTTGCCAAACTGCCAAAAGCTGAGGGGCTCATTGTTGCCGTGCGGGATTTTATCTTCGACCGGCTGCGCGCGCTGTATATCGATCAAGGTATCGCCAGCGATGTATTCCTGTCCGTGGACGCCGTCCGGCCGGCCAGCCCGCTGGAGTTCGATGCGCGCATCAAAGCGGTAAGTCATTTCGTGACGCTGCCGCAAGCCCAGGCTCTCGCTGCTGCCAACAAGCGCGTTTCCAACATACTGCAGAAATCGTCCATCCCTGCGGGTACTGAGATAGTTTCTGCTCGGCTGACCGATGCTGCCGAACGTGCGCTTGCAGAGCGCCTGGAAGCAGTGCAGAAGCGCGTGGAGCCCCTGCTGAAACAGAGCGACTTCACACCTGCATTGGCCGCGATGGCCGAGCTACAGCCGGTGGTAGATGCCTTCTTTGATCAAGTCATGGTCAACGTGGACGATCCCGCCATTCGCGACAATCGCCTCGCGCTGTTACAGCAGTTGCGCACGCTGTTCCTGCGCGTGGCCGATATTTCTCTCTTGCAGAATGTCTGAGCCAAATCACCCCATGCTGGTGATTCTGGACCGCGACGGGGTCATCAACGCGGATTCCGATGACTACATCAAAACTCTGGATGAGTGGGTTCCGCTTCCCGGCAGCATCTCCGCGATAGCGCGCCTGTCACGTGCCGGTTACAAGATCGGAGTCGCTACCAACCAGTCAGGACTTGCGCGCGGTTATTTCGATGAAATCACGCTCGCCAATATGCACACCCTGCTGTGTGCACTGGTGGAAGAAGAGGGTGGGCAGGTCGATGCGATCTGCTATTGCCCTCATGGTCCAAATGATGGCTGTCGCTGTCGTAAACCGGCGCCGGGTTTGCTCGAGCAAATCAGCGAAGAGCTGCAGTTGCCGCTTGCTGGGGCCTGGTATGTCGGGGATTCCGGCAAGGACGTGGAACTTGGTCTCAAAATGCTGTGCCGGACGGTGCTGGTACGCACAGGCAAAGGCCGCCAAACCGAAGCAAAACTGGATGCCATGACCCGGCAGGCTGTCGCTGTCGTTGACGATCTGGCCGCCGCCGCCGATTTGATTCTCCGCACTGCTGATGCGAAAGCCTGAAAGATGCTGATCACACTGCGCTCAACGCTTTTCTATCTTGGTTACCTGGCCACCCTGGTGGTGCATTCGACTTTCTGTGTGCTGGTGGGCTGGGCGCTGCCAATCAACGTCCGCTTCCGCTATGTCACGCTATGGAATCAGTTTGCAATATGGTGGCTGAAAATCACCTGTGGCGTTCATTTCCGTGTTTCGGGTCAGGAACACGTGCCCAGCGGGGCCTTTGTGTTGCTGAGTAATCACCAAAGTCCGTGGGAGACAATTTTTCTATACCGCCACTTCCAGCCCCTCACTGCAATTCTGAAACGCGAATTGCTGTGGCTGCCTTTTTTCGGTTGGGCTTTGCGCTTGCTATACCCAATCGCAATCGATCGCAGCAAGGGTTTGAGCGCGCGTCAGAATATTCTGACCGAAGGCCCGAAACGCTTGAAGATGGGTTTGTCGGTGCTGGTGTTTCCGGAAGGAACCCGCACAGAGGTGGGACAGGAAAGGAAATATCTGACCGGTGGCGCCGATCTCGCAATCAAGGCGGGCGCGCTGATTTTGCCGGTGGCGCATAATGCCGGCCGGTTCTGGCCAGCGCGCAAATTCTGCAAACAGCCTGGAATAATCGATGTTGTAATCGGCAAGGCGATTGATGCTAACGGGCGCGAGGCCCGCGAACTGACCGCGGAGGTGCAGACCTGGATCAGCCAGGCACTGCCGCAGTAAGGATCACACGTCCAGGTTGGCAACCTGCAGCGCGTTGTTCTCGATGAATTCGCGGCGCGGCTCCACCTGGTCACCCATCAACGTGGAGAACAGCTGGTCAGCACCCATCGCGTCTTCGATTGTCACGCGCAACATGCGGCGGAAATTTGGGTCCATCGTGGTTTCCCACAACTGTTCCGGATTCATCTCACCCAGCCCTTTGTAGCGTTGCAGATAGTGGCCTTTCATGGCATCAGCCATCAGCCAATCCAGCGCATCCTTGAATTGCGTAACGGGTTGGATCTTGTCGCCGCGCTTGACGTACGCGCCCACTTCGAACAGGCCCTTCAACAGGGCGCCAATCCGGCAGAAATCGCGGTATTCGTGTGACTTGAAAAACTCGAGCGTCAAGGTAACTTTGCGTGTAATACCATGGATGATTGAGGTTACAACGGGGACGAAGATGCGCCCTTCTTCGTCGCGACGCACGGCAAAGCTGTACATCGCGCCGGTCTTGCTGCTTCCTACGGCCGCCTCAAGCTGTATCACCCAAGTACTTACCGCCTTCTCATCAGCAAGCTGCTCAACACTCAGCGCATCCAGGCTCAGCAGCGCTTGCAAGACTTCCTGCGGATACTGACGTGACAGGCGGCGGATCTGTGCCTGTACGCTGCGGTAATCCTGCACGATGGTCTGCAGTGCAGTGCCACTGATACCGGGGGCATCTGCGTTTACATGCAGGCTCGAATCTTCCAGCGCCAATTGGGTTTGATACAGCGCCAGTTCGTCGTCATCTTTCAGGTATTGCTCCTGCTTGCCCTTGCGGATTTTGTAGAGCGGTGGCTGCGCTATAAAGATATGGCCGCGCTCGACCAACGGGCGCATCTGGCGGAAGAAGAAGGTCAGCAGCAAGGTGCGGATGTGCGAACCGTCGACGTCGGCGTCGGTCATGATGATGATACTGTGGTAACGCAGCGCATCGGGATTGAATTCCTCGGTGCCGATGCCGCAGCCGAGCGCCTTGATCAGGGTGCCAATTTCGGCAGAGCTGAGCATCTTGTCGAAACGTGCTTTTTCGACGTTAAGGATTTTGCCTTTCAGCGGCAGAATTGCCTGATTTTTGCGGTTGCGGCCCTGCTTGGCGGAGCCGCCGGCGGAATCACCTTCGACGAGGTAGATTTCGGAAAGCGCCGGATCTTTCTCCTGACAGTCGGCCAGTTTGCCGGGCAAGCCGGCGATATCGAGCGCACCTTTGCGGCGTGTCATCTCGCGAGCTTTGCGGGCAGCTTCACGCGCACGCGCGGCATCGATCATCTTGTTGACGATGCTGCGTGCTTCGTGCGGATTCTCCATCAGGAAATCGGTGAAGGCGCGCGCCATCTCAGATTCAACGGCGGTCTTCACTTCCGAGGAAACCAGCTTGTCTTTCGTCTGCGACGAGAATTTCGGATCCTGCACTTTTACGGAAATGATTGCGGTCAGACCTTCGCGGGCATCGTCACCGGAGGTCGGCACTTCCTTGCCTTTCTTCGATTCCATTTCCTTGTCGATGTAACTTTTCAGCACGCGCGTCAACGCCGCGCGGAAGCCGGCCAAATGCGTACCGCCATCACGCTGTGGAATGTTGTTGGTGTAGGCGTAAACGTTTTCCTGGTAGCCGTCGTTCCACTGGATGGCAATTTCAATGCCGACACCGTCCAGCTCTGATGCGAAGTGGAAAATCTTGTTGATTGGGGTGCGGTTCTGGTTCAAATAGTTCACGAAGGCATGCAGACCACCATCGTATTGGAAGACCTCGGTCTGTTCGGTGCGCTCATCGGTGAGCTGGATTTTGACGCCGGCATTAAGAAAGGCCAGCTCGCGCAATTTTTTTGCCAGTATGTCGTATACAAACGCGATATTGGTGAAGGTCTCCGCGGAAGGCTTGAAGTGACAGGAGGTGCCGTGGGTGTCCGAAACGCCGACAACTTTCAACGGCTCTTGTGGGACGCCATGGTGATAGATCTGCTCATGAAGTTTTCCGTCGCGGCGAATGGTCAGCTTCAAGTAGGAAGAAAGTGCGTTCACAACGGACACGCCCACACCGTGCAGACCACCTGAAACTTTGTAGGCGTTGCTGTCGAATTTTCCGCCAGCATGCAGCACTGTCATGATGACTTCAGCGGCGGAGACGCCCTCTTCGTGCATGTCAGTTGGAATGCCGCGGCCGTTGTCGGTGACGCTGACCGTTTCGTCACTGTGGATCATTACCTGAATCGCGTCGCAGTGCCCGGCCAGCGCTTCGTCGATAGAGTTGTCGACCAGCTCAAACACCATATGGTGCAAGCCGGTACCGTCGTCGGTATCCCCGATATACATGCCTGGGCGCTTGCGGACTGCATCCAGCCCTTTAAGCACTTTAATACTTGAGGAATCGTAGTTTTCGGTGTCTGCCATCATGCCTTCCCGTTAATCTGATCAGCCTCAAGGCCGCGCCTTTATAAGCCTTTGATTTTATTGATTTTTGTTCGGTGCGGGGCGCGCCATTTACACGGCATCGATTTTACCATGTTTCACGTGAAACAGCTTGTTTTCCATGCCCCCTCCAGCAGGGCCTGCTGTCAGCTCGCGAGCCAGGGTTTCCGGGTCTATGCTGGTCAAGAAGACTTGTGCTTTGCGCTCCGTCAGCAGGGCACAAATCTGGGCCCTGTTGTGGCTGTCCAGCTCCGCCGGCAGGTCGTCAATCAGGTAGAGGCAGCGTTTGCCCGTCTCCTGCTCCAGTAATTGCCCCTGGGCGATCTTGAGAGCACAGACGAGCAATTTGAGCTGTCCCCGGGACAGAATCTCTGCCGCATCTGCCGCGCCCAGCCGAAACCGGATATCGGCACGGTGTGGACCAGAGCAGGTATGTCCGTATTTACGGTCCCTTGGCTGGTCCTCCTGAAACTGCTCATACAAGCCCTGCTCCCGACTCCAGCCGCGGAAATAGTCCATCTCAAGCCGCAGGCCGCTTTCCCAAGCGCCCAGCATGGCTAGTTGAGGCACCAGTAGGGCTTTAAGTTTTTCGATGTAGTGCTGGCGCTGCTCATCCATCTGCTCGGCACTTCTGACGAGCTCCAGCGTCCAGGGCTCGATTTCTGCGGCCTTGGCCTCCTGTCGTAACAAGCTGTTTCGGTTTTGAAGTGCGAGACGGGTTCGGCGCCAGCTATCCAGGAACTGATGTTCCACGTGAAACACTCCCCAGTCGAGGAAGCGCCGGCGCTCAATCGGGCTGCCTTCCAGAATTTGAAAAGTATCAGAATTGATCAGTTGCAGCGGCAAGCTTTGGGACAGCTCAGCCAAGCCTTCAGCCTTGCGCCCCGAAATACGCAGGGACTGGGGACCCCTCAAAGGCCGGAGGACGCCTAGAGTCAGGCCCTCGGTAGTTTGGCCAAACACTGTGGCTTCTGTCTGACCATCTTTAACGAGGGACTTTTGCAGATGGCCGCGGAAAGAGCGGCCAACGGCTAAAAGGTGGAGGGCTTCCAGAACAGAGGTTTTGCCGCTGCCATTATCACCAAAGAAGAGGTTGAACCCCGGGGCGGGGTTCAGTTCGGCCGCCTGAATATTCCGAAGACTTGTGAGTTCCAGTCGGGCGAGGGCAGGCATTCCGGGGCGGGCTTGGAGGCTTATAGCCTCATTGGCATGACGACATACAGTGACGGGCTGTTTTCAGTTGCCTGGATCAGCACACTGCTGTTGGAGTCGGCCAGAATCAACTGCACAGAGTCCGTAGTCAACACACCTAACACATCCACGAGATAGCTGACGTTAAAGCCGATCTCAAGGCTAGGGCCTTTGTATTCGACACTGATGATCTCTTCCGCTTCCTCCTGCTCGGGGTTGTTGGCCACGATCTTCAGTTCATCGCTGGCAAGCATCAGCCTGATACCCCGGAACTTTTCGTTGGAGAGTATCGCGGTGCGGTTCAGTGCCTGGCGCAAGTCGTTGCGGACCGCCGTGAGCACTTTGTCGCCACCTTTGGGCAGCACGCGGTCGTAATCCGGGAACTTGCCGTCGACCAACTTCGAGGTAAATGTGAAATCCTTGGTGCGGGCCCGGATATGGTTCGTGCCAATAACCAGGTTTACAGATTCATCGCCATCGGACAAAAGCCGCGAAAGCTCCAAAATGCCTTTGCGGGGCACAATCACCTGGATCTTGCCGGCGCCCGATATTTTCATTTTCTCGGTGTGCATTGCGAGGCGGTGTCCATCCGTTGCTACAACCCGGAGGTAGTCGGCACTAACTTCAAACAGGAGGCCGTTGAGATAATAGCGAACATCCTGTTGTGCCATGGCAAAGCTGGTGCTGTCGAGCATGGCTTTCAGTCTGGACTGGGGAATGGAAAACTCCAAAGTCCCAGCTGCTTCTTCAACGCTTGGGAAATCCGAAGCCGGTAACGTTGACAGCGAGAAGCGGCTGCGCCCGAAACGAATAACGGCCTTGGAATCATCCACATCAACTTTCAGGGTTGCGTCGTCAGGCAGTGATTTGCAGATATCCATCAGTTTGCGAGCGGGCACGGTGATTTCACCATCGCGTGCGTTTGCTGCGACATTCACGCGGCCTACCAGCTCCACTTCCAGATCGGTGCCGGTCAGGGAGAGCTGGCCCTTTTCCAGAACAAGCAGAACATTGGACAGCACCGGCAACGTTTGCCGCCGCTCTACAACGCCGGTTACCAGTTGCAGTGGTTTGATCAAGGCTTCACGTGAAATTTCAAAATGCATGGTTTATCTCTATTTATCTCTGCTTGGTCTCGGGTCGGATCAGCTGGACAGGGAGCGCAACAGGTTCTGGTAATCCTCGCTGATATCCGAGGATGTCTTGCGCAATTCGCTGATGGTGCGACAGGCATGCAACACTGTCGTGTGGTCGCGCCCACCGTACATGGTGCCGATTTCGGGAAGGCTGTGATTGGTCAGCTCTTTGGACAGACACATGGCCACTTGTCGGGGTCTTGCAACCGAGCGGCTGCGACGCTTGGATATCATATCAGCCATTTTTATCTTGTAGTACTCGGCAACGGTGCGCTGGATGTTATCGACGCTGACAAGCTTGCTTTGGATCGCGAGCAGGTCTTTTAGCGCATCCTTGATAAGCGCTACCGTGATATCCGAGCCAAGAAATCTCGAATGTGCGATCACTTTCTTTAGGGCGCCTTCCAGCTCACGCACGTTTGATCGCAGTTTTTGCGCCATGAACATGGCTTCATCGTTCGCCAGGTACACATTCTCGTGATTCGCCTTGTTGATTAAGATCGCCGCGCGGGTTTCCAGCTCCGGCGGCTCTACCGCCACTGACAGGCCCCAGCCAAAGCGGGACTTCAGCCGCTCTTCAAGTCCATTGATCTCGCTATGGTACTTGTCGCAGGTCATGATGATCTGGCGACCGCCTTCGAAAATGGCGTTGAACGTGTGGAAAAACTCTTCCTGCGAACGCTCCTTGTTCGCAAAAAACTGGATATCATCAATCAGCAGCGCATCCACCGAGTGGTAGTACCGTTTGAATTCATTAATGGCGTTGAGCTGCAGCGCTGACACCATGCTCCCAACAAACGTCTGCGAATGAAGGTATACAACATTCGCCGCCGGATTCTTCTCCCGCAAATGGTTGCCGATAGCATGCATCAGATGCGTTTTACCCAAGCCTACGCCGCCATATATAAATAGTGGGTTATAAGCTCCGCCCGGATTACTGGCGACTTGCGCGGCTGCAGCACGGGCCAGCTGATTTGATTTGCCCTGAATGAAATTCGCAAAAGTGTAATTGCGGTTAAGCTCGCCCTTGAAGTTAAGCTTGCGCGGGCTGATGACTGACACCCCCGGCGCGGCTGCGGGCCGTTGTGTCGACAAAGAATTATGCTTGGAATTATATTCACCGGGCCTGCGTGCAATAGGCGCATTGCCGCCAGGCTCGGGCTGGCTCTCCATAAGCGATGCCGCATTGAGTTCGGTAATGCCCACCGCCTGATCGTTCAGTTCATTTGCTTGCTGCCGATCCGGACTTGCGATTTGCAGCACCAGTTTCGGAGGGGAGCCCATCGTCAATTCGTTGAGCAGCTCAAGGATGCGGGGCAAAAAATGCTCGCGTACCCAGTCCAGCACAAAGCGATTTGGCGTAAGCAAGTGAAGGGTATCGGTACTTCCTGCATCGGTACCTCCTGCATCCGTACTTGCTGCAAGGGTGCTTCCTGCGACCCTGATGGGCCTGATCCATGTGTTGAATTGCTGGGACGGCAGTTCATCTTTCAGGCAGTGGACACACTTCTGCCAGGTGGTAACAATCACGGCGGTCTAGGCTCCTTGTTATTATTTTGATGTCGGTTGAACGGGGGAAAATTCTACCCAGCAAGGGCGGAGTTATCCACATAAAACACAAAAAAAGCCGCTCCGTGGACGCCCGCTTTTCATCTTTTATTTCATGTAGTTGCGCGACTCTAGCTGATATTACCCGAGTAAAAATTATGCCGCAGAGGGCATCACTAGGGCGCCCTCGCCTGTGTGTTAGCTGTGGATAAGTTGTGAGGTGGCCGGTATTGTTTGAGCGGGCTCCTGAAGGGTTGGTGATCCCTGCTTGCAGGCTGGCACGACAGCCCCGCAATTGCGCGGCACGGGTAAAGTCTATAGAATCCGCGCCTCTTTTTGCGGTCGGTCCAAACATGCGCTCGACGCGCACTATGGGGCCACCAACCGGCAGAAAACACCGCAATACAGCGCTTTCTAAACGGGTTTTTAAACAGGTTTTTAACCAGGTAGTTGTGACATGAAACGTACATTCCAACCAAGCAGAATCAAACGCGCGCGTACCCACGGCTTCCGTGCCCGCATGGCCACCAAAAAAGGCCGTCAGGTTCTGGCCCGCAGACGCGCCAAAGGCCGCGTTAGACTGACGGCCTGAGCACGCAAGAATCAGGAGCGCGGCGCCAGGGTCTGGCCAGCGTTATCGGCCGCGATATCCGGCTCGCAACAGGAATCCCGTGCGTGAACAGCAGGCTGACCAAACGCCAACGGTTGTTACGTTCCCGGGATTTTAGTCAGGTTTTTGGCCAGCCGGCTTTCCGGTTTTCCACACCACAATTGTTGATGCTTGCGCAGCCCAATGAGCTGGGCGTTGCACGCCTCGGCTTGGTTATTTCCCGCAAAAATGTTGGGTGCGCGGTTGCTCGCAATCGCATCAAGCGCCTGAGCCGTGAAGCGTTCCGCGTACGCGCAGGCGACTTTGCTACAATTGACATTATCGTCCTCGCCCGCAGCGGCATCGACAAACTCGATAATCCCGCCGTCACCGCAATGCTCAACAGCCTGTTCGACAAGCTCTGTCTGAAAGGCGCGGAATTGACGCGCACACCTTGATGCAAAACGAGACTGTTACAATCAGCGGCTATCATCGCCCACACATCGTGCCAGACGCCCACATGCCCAGCTCCTCACGCATCAATCTTGCTTGCAGTTTCATCCAGCGCGCGTTGTCATTGTGTATTCGCACATATCAGGCACTGCTCAGCCCCGCGTTTGGCGCGCAATGTCGTTTTTATCCCACATGCTCTCAATACGCGCTGGACGCCATCGCGCGGCATGGCGCCGGCAAAGGCTTGCTGCTCGCCGCTTGCAGGATCGCGCGCTGCAACCCGCTCTGCGAAGGCGGCCATGATCCCGCTCCCGAACATTTCTCACTTCTGAAGTTGAAATCCTGATGGACATTAAACGCAATCTGCTCATTCTCGCATTGGCAGTCGTCAGCTATCTGATGTTGCTTGCATGGAACGGGGACTACAAAACCCCGGTGCAATCCAGCGCCGCCGCCTCTCTTGAGCAGCCGCAGACACAAGCAGCGCCTGTAACTGCAGCCGGGGCCACAGCTGCGGAGGATGTCCCACAAATTCAGGGCCAGGCCGCGCCGCTAGCCACAACCACTGCACCAGCCGCAAGTCTGATCACCGTGACCACCCCCATGCAAATCGTGACAATAGATCTGGTCGGCGGAGATATTGTCAGCATAAGCCTCCCGCGCTTTCCGACAAGTATCGACAGCCCTAATGATCCCTTCCCGCTGATGTATAACGATACCCGGGGTGTCTATGTAGCTCAGAGCGGGCTGATCGGCCGCAACGGTCCAGATGCGCTCAGTTCCGGCAGGCCTCGCTACCAATCCACACAAACCAGTTACACGCTGGAAGAGGGTTCGCTCACGGTCGAGCTAGTGACATCCACCGCTGCCAATGTGCGCATTGCCAAACGCTTTGTGTTTAGCGCAGACGATTACCTGATCGGCGTGCAACACAACATCACCAACAATAGCGGTTCCGAACAAGTCATGAATCTCTTTGCGCAGGTCAAGCGCGATGGGCGGGATGACCCGAGCAGCGCTACCGGGGTTGGCATTAACACTTTCCTTGGCGCGGTAACGACGACACCCGATGATCCGTACTACAAGTTGAAACTGGACGATCTGGACGATGGCGACGAGGCCTTCGACCAAGAAGGCGGCTGGATTGGTTTTTCGCAACATTATTTTCTGGGTGGCTGGATTGCTCCGGCGGCAACGCTCAACCACTTCACCACGCGGCGCAACAGCAATGGCGAATACCTGCTGGGCTTCGTCGGCCCAGACACTGTCGTGTCTGCGGGCCAGCAAGTACAGATTGATTCGGCGCTGTGGGCTGGGCCCAAGGATCAATACCGCCTAGAGGTCATTTCGCCAAACCTGGGTCTGACCATCGATTACGGCATGCTCTGGTTTGTTGGTTATCCGATTTTCTGGCTGCTGAGCCAGATTTATGGTCTGGTCGGCAATTACGGTCTGGCCATTATTCTGCTGACCTGTGTGATCCGCTTATTGTTCTTTCCCTTATCCGCGAAACAGTTCAAGTCCCAGCTGGCGATGAAGCGCTTACAACCGAAGATCGCCCAGCTAAAAGAACGCCACGGAGAAGACAAACAGAAGTTCGTGCAGGCCCAAATGGAGTTGTGGAAAAAAGAGGGTGTGAATCCCTTCAGCGGATGTCTCCCTGTGTTGCTGCAGATGCCAGTGTTTCTCGGGATTTACTGGGTGTTGAACGAAAGCGTCGAATTGCGCCAGGCTCCCTTCATCCTCTGGTACAAGGATCTGTCGATGATGGATTCCTATTTTGTGCTGCCCTTATTACTGGGCGGCGCCTATTACCTGCAACAACACATGACGCCGATGATGACCACGGATCCCATGCAGGAAAAGGTGATGAAGTTCATGCCGGTCATGTTCTGTGCCTTCTTCCTCTTTTTCCCCGCTGGTCTAGTCCTGTATTACCTGGCCAATGCGCTCCTGAGCATTTCCCAGCAATCGTATTTCAACTACAACGCCAGCAAGGACGTCGTTGCTGCCAACGACTCCTGACGCCACCCCATGACACTGCCGGCCGATACGATCTGTGCAGTGGCCACGCCGGCGGGCCGGGGCGGCATCGGTGTGATCCGGGTTTCCGGCAGCCTGTGTGCCGATCTCTGCTCGCAAATCGCGGGAATCTCTCCAATACCACGCAGGGCCCAGCAGGCGTCGTTCAAGGATCCTGGTGGCGTTCTCATTGATACCGGGCTGTCGCTTTTTTTCCAGGCGCCGCGCTCTTTTACCGGCGAAGATGTGTGGGAGCTGCAGACCCATGGCAGCCCTGTTGTTCTCGACCTCCTGCTTACGACCCTGGTGCAGGGCGGGTGCCGTCTGGCCCGCCCTGGCGAATTCTCCGAACGCGCCTTCCTCAATGAAAAGCTCGATCTCACGCAAGCTGAAGCCATAGCGGACCTGATCGACAGCCGCTCTGCGGCCGCGGCACGTAACGCTGTACGCTCTTTGCAGGGTGAATTTTCCAAGCTGATACACGAACTGGTCGCCGAGATCACCCGTTTGCGTGTTTACGTGGAAGCCTCCATTGATTTTCCGGACGAAGACGTGGATTTTCTGTCGGGTGGTGATGTGGCGAGACGGCTGTTCGCTTTGCGCGCACATCTTGCCGAGGTACAAACACAAGCGCGGCAAGGCGCGCTGTTACGCGAAGGCATTCAGGTGGTGATCGCAGGCGAGCCCAATGCCGGCAAGTCGACTCTGCTTAACACGCTGGCCGGGATGGAGGCGGCGATTGTCACGGATATTCCAGGCACGACGCGCGACGTGCTGCGTCAGGAAATCATTCTATCCGGCGTTCCGGTATACATTCTGGACACCGCCGGTTTGCGCGACAGCAATGATCCCGTGGAGCTGGAGGGGATCCGGCGCGCGCGCGCCGCTATAGATTTGGCCGATCGTGTGCTGTTGCTGGTTGATGTGCGTGAACGGGAGCAGCTGACGCAAAATCCAGTCTGGTGTGAATTGCTGACGAACCCTGCTACTGCCGCCAAGCTAACGCTCGTGTTTAACAAGATCGATTTGGTTGGGATCCCAGCGGCAATGACAGCGGTGCATGGCATCCCCGCAGTCATGCTGTCAGCAAAACAAAAAACCGGTCTCGACTTGTTGCAACAACATCTATTGCAGTGCGCCGGTTTCCACGCACAGGATGAAGGCGGCTTCCTGGCTCGGCGCCGTCACCTTGACGCCTTGCAGCGTGCCGCCAGCGCGCTCGCTGACGCCACCACACAACTTGAAGAATACAAGGCCGGAGAGTTGGTCGCTGAAGAGCTACACAGAGCTCAGGGCGCGCTTGGTGAAATCACTGGAGCTGTTTCTGCGGACACCTTGCTGGGCGAAATTTTCCGCAGCTTCTGCATTGGCAAATAAGACTCGCGCTTACGTTATCCACACCCTGTGGATGACACTAGTACTGCTCCCATGGAGGCGTGTGTACGAATTGTGGATAAAGCGCGCTATGCAATCCGTCTGCTGATAAGGGCTGTTTTTTCCTCTATTCCATACAGAAGCTCCCTCTGTCTTGTCCGCAGGGAATCCACAGGCTTGTAAAAGCACCAAGCCTCTGATCCTTCTCTCAAATACGCAAGCGTCCACAGAAATCCAGCCCTTAATAACAATAATAATAAAAATAACAATATATAAAGATATATCTATATAAATACAGAGCCGAAGTCAGGCGGTCATACGGGAAGACAGGCAGGGTATGGCAAAAAAGTTTATACTTGATTCCCCTTTGCAAGCTAGCCCAGCCCCACCATGCCCTTCCAGGATAACTACGATGTCATCGTCATAGGAGGCGGCCATGCCGGGACCGAGGCTGCGCTTGCATCTGCGCGCATGGGCTGTCGAACCTTGCTGGTCAGCCATAACATCGAAACGCTTGGGCAGATGTCCTGTAACCCAGCAATAGGCGGTATAGGAAAAACACATCTCGTCAAAGAGGTTGATGCGCTCGGCGGCGCCATGGCGTGCGCAACGGATGTTAGCGGCATTCAGTTCCGAACACTCAACTCCAGCAAGGGGCCCGCGGTACGAGCAACACGCGCACAAGCAGACAGGGTTTTGTACAAGGCAGCCATACGCAGGACGCTGGAGAATCAACCGAACCTCAGCATCTTCCAGCAAGCCATTGATGACTTGATTGTTACCGGTGATCGCGTCGATGGTGTCGTCACCCAAATGGGACAGCGCTTCTTCGCTTCTCGCGTGGTGTTGACCACAGGCACTTTTCTCGGTGGCAAGATCCACATCGGTTTGAATAATTATGCGGGTGGTCGAGCCGGGGACCCTCCAGCAATCGCTCTTGCTCAACGTTTGCGCGAACTTCCTTTACGCGTAGGCCGTCTGAAAACAGGTACACCCGCGCGCATAGATGCGCGCACCGTGGATTTTTCAGTCATGACCGAGCAAGCCGGCGATACTCCGGTTCCAGTCATGTCCTATCTGGGCAAAGTCGATGAACATCCACGCCAGGTCAGCTGCTACATCACCGCAACCAACGAACGTTGCCACGACATCATTCGTTCAGGGTTGGACCAGTCGCCGATGTACACAGGCGTGATCGAAGGTGTGGGCCCACGCTACTGCCCTTCAATCGAAGACAAGGTTGTGCGTTATGCCGACAAGACAAGCCACCAGATTTTCGTCGAACCCGAAGGCTTAACAACCCACGAACTGTATCCCAACGGCATTTCGACCAGTCTGCCGTTCGAAATCCAGAAGCGAATGATCGCGGAGATTAAAGGCTTCGAGAACGCGCATATCATTCGCCCCGGGTATGCAATCGAATACGACTTCTTCGATCCACGCGACTTGCAGCCAACACTTGAAACCCGCGCGATCAAAGGTTTGTATTTTGCCGGTCAGATCAACGGCACCACCGGCTACGAAGAGGCGGCAGCTCAAGGTATTCTTGCGGGTATCAATGCCGGGCTGGCAGCACAAGAAAAGGACGGCTGGTGTCCTGGCCGCGATGAAGCCTATATTGGAGTGCTTGTGGATGATTTGATCACCCAGGGCACGCGTGAACCTTACCGTATGTTCACCAGTCGCGCGGAATACCGGCTGATGCTGCGTCAGGATAATGCGGATGTAAGACTGACGGAAACCGGACGCAAACTGGGCCTCATCGATGAGCAGCGGTGGCGCACGTTCAATGAAAAACGGGAACGCGTCGCAGTCGAAGCACAGTATCTGAAATCTAGCTGGGTACAGCCAGATACGGACCTATCTCGACACCTTGAGCCCCTGCTGGAAAAACCCCTTAGCCGCGAATATAGACTCAGCGAAATCCTGGCGCGTCCGGATATCAGCTATGCCGCTCTAGCTGGCGCGTGTCTCACCAGCGGATACCGGAAGACGGAACTGCCCGACGACGCTGTCGCTGAGCAGGTTGAGATTGCGATCAAGTATCAGGGCTATATCGTTCGGCAGCAGGACGAAATCGAAAAACTGAAGCGCCAGGAAAACGCACGCCTGCCTGCGGACTTCGATTATCGGTCGATCCCCGGCCTGTCCAATGAATTGCGCCAGAAACTGTCAGAAGCAAAACCCGACAGCATCGGCCGTGCCGCGCGCATTCAAGGAGTTACGCCCGCTGCCGTTTCCTTGCTGCTGGTCTATCTCAAAAAATACCAGATGCTGCAGGACAAGGCTGTCGGCACCAAAACCGCCGGTGTGGCTTGATGTCCGCACACGATTCCGCGCTGGTTGCGAGGCTGGAAGCAGGGCTGCATGACCTGCAGCTTGCTTTGCCCGATACCGCAAAGAATCAGTTGTTGGTTTATCTCGAGCAACTGCACAAATGGAACAAGGCTTACAATCTCAGCGGCATCAAGGACATCAAGGAGATGTTGGTGATGCATCTGCTCGACAGCCTGATGCTCGCCCCCTTCATTGATGCTGATCTGACTGCCGATATTGGCACGGGCGCCGGTCTTCCCGGCGTGCCGCTCGCCATCTGTTTTCCGGACAAGCAGTTCCGGCTCATCGACAGCAACAGTAAAAAAACCCGCTTTATTTTCCAGACCGCAGCGCTGCTGGGCTTGCGTAATGTGGAGGTTGTTCACAGCCGGGCGGAAGACTATGAAAGCCATCCGCAAGTTGCTATCGTCACCAGCCGCGCGTTTGCCTCGCTGCGTGATTTTGTTGTTCGTTGCGATCATTTTGTGGCGCCGCACGGCAAGTTCCTCGCCATGAAGGGGCTAATTCCTGACACAGAAATCGCCGACCTACCGGCGCCGTACCAAGTGGCAGCAATTCACCCCCTGTCCCTACCGAGCACGAATCACGTCCGCCACGTTCTTGATATTCGGCGAACGGACAATGCAGCAAAGCACGAACGTAGCAAACCATAACAAG